>WGBH01000216.1 GCA_015494435.1 Thiotrichaceae bacterium
GATTCATATTGCAGCAAAGATGGCTGAATTACGTGGGATTTCAATTCAGGATGTTATTCAGATAACCTCCAATAATGCGGAACAATTATTTAATTTGTTTGATAAAAAATGAGAAATAAATGAAGTACATATTACCTATTATAATGGCGATAACAATTTTAACAGGGTTTGGCTTCGCATTAACCCCGTGGGCTTTAGATTATTTTTTTCCTATGAAAGAAAATATTATACGCGATGCGGACTCTGAGGATGCTGAAGATGCATTAGCACGATGGTTTTTATCACCTAATGCTAATTTTATGGATGTTGAAGCGGCAAGACAACAATCTAAAATACGCTCAACTTCTTGGTTTGTTTTTAAGGTAAAACGCGATGCAGTGGAACGTTTTATCCACGCAAAAAAACTAAAACAATTGGATTTAACTGAGAAGATACTAAAGACAACCTTTTATACAACCACTCCTCCACGGGATTGGTGGCAACCTAAAACCTTGACACGTACTAGCTATTTTAAAGGCGTTGATCAAGGTAGAGAATTAGCATTAATTTATAATGCCAAGACACAACAAGGTGCATTAGTTACCACCATTGCAGCGGTACAACCACAAGATCTAAGCAAAAGGTAAGAAAAATGAGTATACATGAACGCACGCAACGTTTAGTTGGTGAAGATGGTTTATATTTTCTAAAAAATAAGCAGATTTTAATCGCTGGAATAGGGGGTGTGGGTAGCTTTGTCGCTGAGGCAATGGTACGTGCAGGTATTGGGAAAATCACTTTAATTGATCATGATGTGGTAAGTGAATCGAATATCAATCGTCAATTAATTGCTTTACATTCCACCCTTAGGCAATCAAAGGTGGAAGTGATGCGACAGCGAGCGCTGGATATTAACCCTGAGGTACAAATAACCACTATTGATGATTTTATTAAACCAGAGAATGTAGAGACGTTATTAACTCATAGTGCCTTTGACTATGTGCTAGATTGTATTGATTCGATCTCCAGCAAAGTAGCCTTAGTGACTACTTGTCAACAACAACATCTGCCGATTATTTCGAGTATGGGGGCGGGTGGACGCATTGATCCTAGTAAAATTAAAATAACCTCTTTACAAAACACCATCGTTTGCCCTTTAGCACGCATAATGCGTCAACGGATGCGAAAATCAGGTGCTTCATTAAACTATCCTGTGGTATTTTCTGATGAAATTCCACGTAAAGGTTCTGAACACCGCCCCATAGAAGATGATCCTAATGCGCATCCGCGTTCAACTAATGGCACTATTTCTTATTTACCCGCATTGTTTGGATTGCAGATGACGGGGCATGTTATTAAACATTTTTTAAAGTAAGAGAGTTCCTAAAACTATAAATTAATAGCCCGGAGTATTTTTCTCTACCCAACGCTCAGAGCCATCGCTTAAGATTTCTTTTTTCCAAAAAGGTACTTTGTTTTTTAGTTGTTCCATTAAAAAACGACTGGCTTCAAAAGCCTCTTTTCGATGCACAGACCATACCGCAACTAAGACGATTGCATCACTAGGGTAAATATGTCCAATACGGTGAATAATAAGCGTATTAAGCAAAGACCATTGTTTATTGGCTTTGTCAACTAGTTGCTGTAATTCGTTTTCTGTCATCAAAGGATAATGTTCTAAAAACATACTAACCACATCATCCCCTTGATTAAAATCACGCATAGTACCAACAAAAGTAGCAGTAGCCCCATAATGATGCTGTCCCTGCATGCTTTGTTGCTCATAATCTAATAGCAATTGCCAAGGTTTAAAGGGTTCTTCTTGTATTAAAATTTTCTGCATAATGTTTTTTCATTCTTAATCATTATCGTAAAAAAGGCTGTCTGAAAATGGAAAGGTGGTTGTAATATAACGATGTCGCTTATTTTAACGATAGATGTTCAGAGATTAAATTTCATCTTAATCACGAAAAAGCTGAAGCTTTCGGCATGGTTCATAACAAGGTAACAAACTCACATTAAAAGCAGTCATTTGGTATCCTTAATGAAATACTAATAACATAAAAAAGCCAAATGACCACACTCACAATAGATACCACTTTAGTCACCTCACCGTCAAAAGAAACTTCATTTTCTTATCCAGCAAAGCAATTTGATAAAAAGCAACGTCAACAGATTGCAGAACAATCCTTGTCGCACACAACGTCAATTAGTGAACTAGCAAAAGAAAATGAGGTCTCCCGAAAATTTATTTACGAGCAGAAAAAGAAAGCAAAAGCAGGCATTGATCAGGCTTTTTCAGATGAGAAATACGCAGATGTTTTGTTTTATATTCCCGTGACTAAGGCATGGCTTATTCAAGTGGTACTGGCACTTGTTTTAGTCTGTCATTCATCTTTTCGGGGTGTTATTGTTTTTTTTAGAGATATTCTGGCATCCTTCATATACCTAAAAAGTAGTTTACACTTTACCTGAACAGCAATAAATCCAGACAATAGAAAACTTCGCTGGACGGGTGTTGTAAACCCGTCCACACGTTTAGCTTAAACGCAATAAAGCTGTCTGCCTTGTTGCATCGCTCTCGCAAAGATGAAAGAGCCGATATTGAAGCCTTGCATGTTGATGATATGCAAATGCATATTATCTTTGCTGAAGGCGAACTGGAAAAACACCCCTTGCTCCACGCAAGCCTGCAAAAACAGGCTGAATATTTACAGGCTGTAGGCTTTACCTTGACCTATGAATAAACCGCATGAAATTATAACCACTCAAGAGAGCCATGCTGCATACGGGCTTTTATACCAAGAAAATCATCCACCAATATCTGCATGGCTTCTTTCTCATCCTGGGCACACTCCGAGCAATACGTTCCTACACCATCAACAGGACCTTCATACATCCAGGTAAAATGTTTTTTGTATTTCCCTTTTTCATCCTTGATGATTAACGACAAATCTTTTTGCGGAATAATGGTCAGGCGATAACCATTAGGAAATTTGACCTTGAATGCAGGCTGACCATCCACCTTGCTTTCACCCAGATGGACAAGGGGTATATGCTGCTCGCCTTCCTTGCCATAGCTGTATTCAATTTTGACTGGCTTGTTTGCTATTTTTCCATAAAAATCAAAAAGTTCAAAGTGCTTTGAATCCCACTTGGCAACAGAGTATTGAGCAACTTTTTGAACAGCATCATCAGCGAACAGATTACTACTAAAAAGTAATAAGACAGATAGTATTATTGTTTTCATTATTTACAGTCTCCTTCAATTTTGGCTTCATCCATACCGGAACTATAATCGGGGGCGGCTGCAGTCAATTTGCAAACCCCTGTTTGCTTTAACAATTTATCATCCAGTTTTAACCAGATTTTCTTGTGTTTATCCGCACAAGGTACTTTGAACCATTCATCAACTTTGGGTTGTTTGAATGCCGGAAAATCCGGTGAATCGAGAAGATTATAGACCTTGCCAGCCGAAAGCACCTGAAACCAGCCCTCACCGGTTAGAGCCAGAAAATAATAAGTGCCACCTTTCTTAATATTGGCATCTGGATAATCCCTGGCTGCAATTTGTGATTCAAGATGTACGACCGTCATAAAATTCCCGTCTTGCCCAAAATCATTTTTTGATGATGGAAAATACTGACCCGCAGCAACTACACAGCTCGCTCTGGACTTTCTATCCTCTGATAAACCTTGCAACGGCTTGCTAAAGCCTTTGGACATCATTAAACCGTTAAGCCTCGTATCACCCGTGATTTTATTTAAGGTATAGGTCTGATCCTGATTATTTTCTTTAACAGGTGTCGATGGCGTTGCTGCCATGCAGAATGATAAAAATAACGTCGTATAAATTAATGGGATAAGCCTCATAAATAACCCTCCTTGATTAACAATCCAAATCTTCTTTAAGATTTTTTGTTTTTTCTTCACAATATGAGGAGGTTATTCTTGCGCCTGTGTTACCTAAAATGAGGTTATTTTGAACCATGCCAAGCTTTCACTCCTTTTGCTGGAAGTTTATGTATCTAAAGAACGATAAATAAACTATTCAACCGTCACTGATTTCGCTAAATTCCTTGGTTTATCCACATCTGTCCCTTTAAAAACAGCAACATGATAAGAAAGTAATTGCAATGGAATAGTATAAATAATAGGGGCTAATATTTCGGGTACTTCGTCCATTTTTATCAGATGAAGGTTCTCTTTTTGTTCTATTCCTGCGTTTTTATCTGCAAATAAATATAATTCTCCACCACGAGAGTGAACTTCTTCTAAATTAGATTTTAATTTTTCAATTAAATGCGTATTCGGTGCAACTGCAATAATAGGCATGTCATTATCAACCAAGGCTAAAGGACCATGTTTTAATTCACCCGCAGGATAGGCTTCAGCATGGATATAGGAGATTTCTTTGAGTTTTAAAGCCCCTTCCATTGCAACGGGGTATTGCTCTCCACGCCCTAAAAATAAGGCATGGTGCTTTTCAATAAAATGCTCCGCTAATATCTCAATTTCTTTTTCTTTTCCAATCGCAGCTTCTAATAAGATAGGTAATTTTTTGAGATTTGTGACAATCTTCTCAACTTGTTTTGGATTCTTACCGCTTGCTTGCAATAACAGTCCCATTAATAACTGTAAACAAACTAATTGGGTGGTAAAAGCTTTAGTGGATGCAACACCAATTTCAGCCCCTGCCACGGTAAGCAATGAAAAATCAGATTCACGAATTAAAGAACTTTCAGGAACATTACAAATAGTCAGCGTAGCCAGTGCATTATTTTCTTTTGCTTTTTCTAATGCTGCTAATGTATCAGCAGTTTCTCCTGATTGTGAAATAGTAACAAAAAGAACCCCGTCACGGTGAGGTTGACGACGATAACGGTATTCACTGGCAACCTCTACATGGCAGGGAAGTTCTGTCATGTTTTCAATCCAATAACGTGCAATCAAACCTGCATGGTAGCTGGTACCACAGGCGATAATTTGTACTTCTTTCACCTGCTTTAATGTGTCTAAAACGTTCTCACCTACAATACATTGATGAATGCAGTCTCGACCGAGACGACCTTCCAATGTATTTTGTACTGATGAGGGTTGCTCGTGAATTTCTTTATGCATAAAGTGCCGAAATTCACCCAGATCAGAATCCAATGAACAGGCTTTTGATTCTTTAATAGGTCGCTTGACGTTATTTCCGTTGCCATCTTGAATTTCAATTTGATAACGTGATAATTTAACCACATCATTGTTTTCAAGATAAATAAAGCGATTAGTGACAGGTAACATCGCCTGTACATCTGAGCCTATAAAATTTTCCCCCAATCCTACACCAATAATTAATGGACTGCCTTTACGCACAGCAATTAAGGTATCAGGCTCTTTAGGGGAAATAACACCTAAGGCATAAGCCCCTCGTAATTGTTTAATGGTTGCTTTTACAGCTCCCAACAAAGAAGATTCAAATTCTAAATTTTCGTCAATAAGATGCGCTATGACTTCGGTATCCGTTTCTGATTGAAAGTGATACCCTTTATTAATCAGTTGTTCGCGTAATATTTCATAGTTTTCAATAATGCCATTATGCACGACTGCAACACGGTCATTACTGATATGTGGATGTGCATTACGCTCTGCTGGCTCACCGTGAGTTGCCCAACGAGTGTGTGAGATACCTATGGTTCCTGTTGCAGGTTGTTGTTGTAATTTTTGCTCTAATACGGCAACGCGTCCTAATGCTCGAACTCGTTGTATATTTTGATTAGAGTCTAGCAAAGCAACACCTGCTGAATCATAGCCACGGTATTCTAAACGTCTTAAACCTTCTAATAAAATTTCTGTTACAGGTCGTTGTGCAATTGCACCCACAATGCCACACATAGGCTATTCCTCTTTTTTATTTTTGTTTAATTGGTCGTTTCCAACCTGTTATAGTCATTTGCTTAGCACGGCTAAGGGTTAATTGCTCGGCAGGAGTATCTTTGGTAATAGTTGAACCTGCCCCAATCGTTGCGCCTTCTGCAACGGTTACAGGAGCTATCAATTGAGAATCAGAACCAATAAAAGCATCATTACCGATAATGGTTTGAAATTTATTTGCACCATCATAATTACAGGTGATTGTTCCTGCACCAATATTAACATTTGATCCCATTTGCGTGTCACCGATATAGGATAGATGACTGACTTTACTGCCTTGTCCAATGGTTGATTTCTTTATTTCAACAAAATTACCAACTTTTGCATTCTCTTTAAGTACCGCATCAGGACGTAAACGCGCAAAAGGCCCTGCCTCACAATTTTTACCCACATGCGCATTTTCAAGCACTGAGTTTGCCTTAATACGGGCGTTATCTTCGATATGAGAATCTGTAATAACACAGCCTGACTCAATAATAACGTGATTACCCAATGTAGTATTCCCAATAAAGACGTTATTGACATCAATAAAAACGTCTTTACCCACCTGTAATTCACCTCTGACATCAATTCGTGCAGGATCAGCAAGCGAAACACCCGCTAACATCAATTTTTCGGCTTGTCTTTTTTGATATTCCCGCTCTAGTTGTGCTTGTTGAAGGCGGTCATTGACTCCTTGTACCTCCATTGCATCCTCACAGAGAACTGCGGCAACCTTTTTTCCTTCTGCCACTGCTAAACCAATACAATCTGTCAAATAATATTCACCTTGTGCATTATCAGGACTTAATTGTGATAACCAAGACTTTAAATTTTTACCATCAGCGGCAATCACCCCTGTATTCACTTCAGTAATTTTCTTTATTTTTGCATTAGCATCTTTCTCTTCGGTAATATTTTCAATAGAGCCTTGGCTATTTCTTACAATCCGCCCATAACCTGTTGGATTATCTAATACAGTGGTCAAAACGGTTAAATCAGCATCAGCTAAACCATCAACAAGGGATTGCAGTGTTTTTGTTTTAATTAGTGGAGCATCACCATAGGCAATAAGTACTAAATCATCATCTGCAATCAATTCTCGCGCTTGATCAACAGCATGACCTGTGCCTTTTTGCTCTGCTTGTAAGACCCAATCAATCGCTTCATTATCAATAACTGCTCTAACTTGCTCCCCACCATGACCATAGACCACAATGAGATTGCTTGAACTTTTATCTCCATTCAATAATTCACTACAACGATTAATCACATGTTGCAACATGCTTTGCCCACCAATGGCATGTAAAACTTTAGGGCGCTCGGAAACCATGCGGGTACCTTTACCCGCCGCTAATATAATAGGTAGTAATTTCATATTTTTATGTTAATGATTAATAACTTTTACAAGAGGTTTGATAAGGATTTTTATGTAGATCATAAACACCCCATCGATACTCTAAAGGAGCATTAGGGTTAGAAACCAATTTACCCGCCATTAAATTATGGTATAACTCTCGTAAAGGCATAAAATACTTCTCACCTAAACTCATTTGTACCATACAAAAATCATTAAGTTCTTTTGTTTCTTTAGGGCTAGGTCGTGTTTTGGAAAACAATATTCTTGCCCAACGTTGAGGTTGGGTATTGGGTGCATAATTTGAGACTTTTTTAAAATGGGCATTGACAGCATTAAAGAAAGCCTTTAAACGCCGATCCCTTGAAGGTGTTGAATAACTGTCATATTCAAGCCGATTCATACACTTTCGACCTTTCTTTTTCATTTTTTGCAAATACCATAAGGCATCATAGACATAAACAGCACGATCATTCGCATACATACACAGGGCGATGAGTAAACGTAATGTCTTTTCATCAGGCTTCTCGGCACGCTTACCCAAAGCACTGGCAATAATATCCGTAAAACGCACATAATTAAGCTCTACGTCAGCAGCAATTTTATATTGCTCGGTACTAAAACCCGGTTGCTTATTAAGTGGTTTTTTTATATTTTGTGGCTGAATAAAACGACGATAGCCGTCTCTAAAATTCTTTGTATCCTCAGGGACATAAAAAGGAAAAGATTCTATTCTATCTAAAAAACGAGGGGCTTTAGGCGTTGTTGATGACATCACCTCTGCAACACCTGCTTCGGTTACATTCACAATTTGATAAGAATGGACACCAGGGGCGGCATAAATGTCACCTGGTTTAATTTGATTTAATGCAATGGGGTAAGTATCAATCCCCAAAGTCTTTGTGCTGGTCATATCTGCTACATAGTCTAGAAATCGGCGGACACGTTTTGCTTCAGGTAATTTATCCCAACGTTTCATGTTATTACTAATATAACGAGTGCGTTTTTTATTGCGCTTACCGTGTTTTTTCTTAGGACGTATGGTGTTGTGAATAACAAACGGCAATTTGTGTTCGTAAGAAAAGATCAGTCGCATCGCGTAAACAGCATCGGCACAGTCATGAGAATATTTGTAATAAATAGGTCGCTTCTCATCCATAAAGAAGTCTTCAGTCCAGTTCTTTTTTACCCATGCTCGATAAGTATTTTCCCATTGTTCATTCCATTTATTTTCTGACTTCCAGATAGCGGCATTAGCCGGAGTTAAAAAACTTAGTAACATCAAAATAATACAACTAACGGTATAGTGCAAAAAATATTTTTTCATAAAAAACCCCTGTTAAGTAAATAACTCAGGAGGAAAAATCTAAAAATACAATGGTTAACTTTTCTCCCCTGTTATTTATAGCTTAATTTTAAGAAAATTGTAAGTGTTAAGTAAGCGTTAAGGAACTGTCCCATAAATAACTACACACAAAAAAAGGATTGGATGCTAATAAAGCACTCAATCCTTTTCGAGCCTGAAAATTTTCAGGTAAGTTGCTAATTAAAAAATAATTTTTTAACGGCGATTTTGCATGAAACGTTGTAAAGCACCACGGGTACCAGCACCAACGATTCCATCGATAGGACCTCTATAATAGCCTTTAGCTTTCAACTTACGCTGTAATGCATACACATCAACAGGGGCTTTAGGTGTCATCTTAGGAACATGTACTTGTGGTCTTACTGGTGGTCTTACTTGTGGTCTTACTTGTCCTTGACAACTGTACTTATGAGTATGATTTCTGTTTTGGAACTTATGTGTGTGTCTGATAGATTTAGTACAACGATTGGCTGGATGTACATGCGTCCACTTATTATATTTTTTCAAAGGAGGTCTTGGTCTATAAGGAGCTCTTGGTATATAAGTTTTACGACAGCCATATTTATGAGAATGTCTAGGGTTGTTAAACTTATGGTTATGACGGAAAGAATTTGTACAACCTGGAATAGCACGATGAGTATGACCAAACTGAGGTCTAGGTACAACACGAGGCTTCCCCTGACAACTATATCTATGAGTATGGCGAGGATTATTAAACTTATGACTATGTCTAATAGACTTAGTACAACGATTGGCAGGATGAGTATGACTGTAATTGTTTCTTGGTTTTGGTGCCGGCTTACTACGACATTTCGTACGGCATACTTCCTTAACTACTGTTTTTGTTTTGTACTTAATAATAGTTTTTACTTCAGGTTCAGGTGCTTTTTGTACCTGGGATCCACCTGCAACCTGCTGAGATCCGCCTGCAACTTGAGATCCACCTGCAACTTGTTGAGAACCACCACCAGCAATTTGCTGTTGGCTACAACCTGTAGCGATGAAACCAGCCATCACTAATGTTGCAATCGATAATTGATGTGCACTTTTCATATTTACATCCTTTGACGTGTTAATATTTGCTTTAAGATTAGATTGAACAAACGATCCGTAACTCATATATGTTTATCCGCTCTTGGAGTATAGTATTATTTGTGCCGACATTCAAAAAAAAGGTGTCTTTTTTACCATAAAGTTGTCCCTTTCCCTACTTTTAAGTGTTTTTTTACAACAAAAACAAAAAAGGTGATCAATTAATGATCACCCTTCTAATATTTAGCAATAAACAGACACCTTGTCGAAAAAATATTGCTTACCTAAGCGTTTTTCCAATACGGTGAATCATTTCTATCTGTGCTTTTGCCGCATCTAGCTCCGCCTGAATTGCTTCATAGTCAAGATCTTCAGGATCTTTCCCTTTCAAAGCATCTTCAGCACGCTGCTTTGCCTCTTCGGCTGCTTGTTCATCTAAGTCTTTAGCGCGTATCGCCGTATCGGCTAAAACAGTCACAACAGAAGGCTGAACTTCCATCACACCACCTGCAACAAATAAAGATGCTTCATCTTCTTCTTTTGTCACATAGCGCAACTCGCCCGCTTTTAATGTCGTAATAAGTTGTGAGTGACGCGGCATAATACCGAGATCACCCATTTCTCCTGGCGCGAATACTTCAAGCACTTCTCCAGAAAAAAGCGAGCTTTCAGCACTTACTACATCTAATTGTATTGTCGTCGCCATAACTGTTTACCTCGTTATTAAGATTTAGCTGCTTTTTCAATTGCTTCCTCAATACCACCAACCATATAGAAGGCTTGTTCAGGCATATGATCATATTCACCTGCAAGAATACCTTTAAAGCTGCTTAATGTTTCAGAAAGTGAGACATATTTTCCAGGTGCTCCGGTAAAGACTTCAGCCACATGGAATGGTTGAGAGAGGAAACGTTGAATACGACGGGCGCGAGCAACGGTTTGTTTATCTTCTTCTGATAATTCATCCATACCCAAAATAGCAATAATATCTTGCAATTCTTTATAACGTTGCAATACCCCTTGCACGCCACGGGCAATGGTATAATGCTCCTCACCAATCACTAAAGGATCAAGCTGACGTGATGTAGAATCTAACGGATCAACCGCAGGATAAATACCTAGTTCAGCAATATTACGTGACAAAACTAAAGTTGCATCTAAGTGAGCAAAAGTTGTAGCAGGTGATGGGTCGGTCAAATCATCTGCTGGTACATAGACCGCTTGGAATGAAGTGATAGAACCTGTTTTAGTCGATGTAATACGCTCCTGAAGTGCGCCCATTTCTTCTGCTAAGGTTGGTTGATATCCAACCGCAGATGGCATACGACCAAGGAGGGCTGAAACTTCTGTTCCTGCTAGGGTATAACGATAAATGTTGTCAATAAACATCAAAACGTCACGCCCTTCGTCACGGAAATTTTCTGCGATAGTTAAACCTGTTAGCGCAACACGCAATCTATTTCCTGGAGGCTCGTTCATCTGACCGTAGACGAGAGCAACTTTATCTAGTACCCCTCCCTCTTCCATTTCATAGTAGAAATCGTTTCCTTCACGAGTACGTTCACCGACACCTGCAAATACCGAAAGACCACTATGTTCTTTGGCGATATTATTGATAAGCTCCATCAGTGTTACGGTTTTACCTACACCCGCACCACCGAATAAACCAATCTTACCACCTTTTGCAATCGGCATAACTAAGTCGATCACTTTGATACCTGTTTCCAGAATATCAAGTGAAGCGGCTAATTCTTCATAAGTTGGTGGAGCACGATGAATGGGTAAATAGCTATCTGTTTTTACTTCACCTGCCATATCAATGGGTTCGCCTAATACATTCATTACGCGACCTAGCGTTCCTTCACCAACAGGCACTTGAATAGGAGCACCACTATTGATGACCTCCATGCCACGTTTTAATCCTTCTGCTTCACCCATTGCAATGGTACGTACTACCCCATCACCCATTTGAGCTTGCACCTCTAAGGTCAGACCGTTTTGATCTGTAACCGTTAAAGCATCATATACTGCTGGCACGGCATCACGCTGAAATTCCACATCAACCACCGGCCCGATAACTTGTACAACATTTCCAGTACTCATTTTTTTAGTACCCCTTTAAATAATTTACTCAACTGCAGCAGCACCTGAAACAATCTCAGATATTTCCTGCGTAATAGCAGCTTGACGCGCCTTGTTATATTTAAGTTTCAACTTATCAATCATATCACCTGCATTATCAGTTGCATTTTTCATTGCAACCATTCTTGCGGACATTTCACAGGCTAAATTTTCAACAACAGCTTGATAAATAAGTGATTCAATATAACGCTTCATCAAAGCATCAATAACGATTTTAGACTCTGGCTCGTAAAGGTAATCCCACTGATACTTTAACTCTTCACGTTCTGCAGGAACGATAGGAATTAACTGTGTTACCCGAGGGCGTTGCGTCATGCTATTAACAAACTCATTCTCAACTAGGAATAAGCGATCAATTTCACCTTTCGTATAAGCCTCTAGCATAACGCTAATTGTACCGATCATATCAGTAAGACTTGGTTGATCACCTAGATGTGTCGCCTCAGCTAACACTCCATAACGCCTAAAAGCATTTGATGCTTTAGAACCAAAGACAGCAATATCAACATCAACGTTTTCTTTTTTCCAGTTTGCAATATCTTGTAATGCAATTTTAAAAAGATTGCTATTGAGACCACCGCATAAACCACGATCCGTTGAAACAATAATATAACCAACCCGTTTAATCACCGCGCGCTTTTGCGTATAAGGGTGTTTGTATTCGAGTTGACCATTAGCCATATGACTAACGACTTGACGCATTTTATCGGCATAAGGGCGGGAGGCATCCATCCTTTCCTGAGCGCGACGCATTTTTGATCCAGCAACCATTTCCATTGCTTTGGTAATCTTTCTAGTATTTTGAATACTACCAATTTGTGAGCGTATTTCTTTAAGACCTGCCATGGGACCGTCCTCCCGCTACCAAGTACTAGATGATTTAAATTGCTCAAGAATGCCGCGCATTTCATTCGCAATATCATCATTATAATCACCTGAAGCATTGATCTTATCCAAATATTCGGTCTGATCAGAACGAAGGTGCGCTAGTAAAGCCATTTCAAAGTCATTAATTTTGTCAATCGCAATATCATCCAAAAAGCCTTCATTAGCCGCAAATAAAGTCATTCCTAATTCAGCGGTTGAAAGAGGGGAATATTGGGGCTGATTCATCAATGCTGTGACACGCTCACCACGTTCTAACTGCTTACGTGTGCCTTCATCCAAGTCGGATGCAAATTGAGAGAATGCCGCTAATTCACGATATTGCGCCAAATCCAAACGAATACCACCACCAAGCTTCTTGATTATGGTTGTTTGTGCTGAACCACCGACTCGTGATACGGATAGACCTGCATCAATCGCAGGACGATTGCCTGAGTTGAATAAATCAGTATCCAAGAAAATCTGACCATCTGTAATTGAGATCACGTTAGTGGCAACGAATGCCGACACATCTCCTTCTTGTGTTTCAATAATAGGATAAGCGGTTAAAGAACCCGTTTTTCCTTTTACTTCGCCATTAGTCATTCGCTCAACATAATCGGCATTAACACGAGAAGCGCGCTCTAATAGGCGAGAATGCAAGAAGAAAACATCACCTGGATACGCTTCACGTCCTGGTGGACGACGCAACAACAAAGAGACTTGACGATAAGCCCAAGCTTGCTTGGTTAAATCATCATATATAATCAGTGCATCCTCTCCACGGTCACGGAAGTATTCACCCATTGCACAACCTGCATAAGGAGCAAGGTATTGCATTGAAGCAGGATCAGACGCATTCGCAGCCACTACAATGGTATATTCCATTGCGCCATGCTCTTCCAATTTACGTACCACTGCCGCCACAGAAGAAGCTTTTTGTCCCACTGCAACATAAATACATTTTACGTCTTTGCCTTTTTGGTTAATGATCGCATCAACTGCTACCGCTGTCTTACCTGTCTGGCGGTCACCGATAATCAATTCACGTTGACCTCGTCCAACAGGAACCATCGAGTCAAGTGCTTTGATACCTGTTTCCATTGGCTCATCAACCGATTGACGGTCAATGACACCTGGCGCTTGGCGTTCAATAGGTCCCATTTGTGACGTTTCAACAGGGCCTTTACCATCAATGGGAGCGCCAAGTGAATCAACCACTCGACCCAATAATTCAGGTCCTACTGGTACGTCTAAAATACGACCAGTACATTTTGCTATATCGCCTTCCGTGATGCCTTTGTAGTCACCTAAGACTACTGCGCCAACAGAATCGCGTTCTAAGTTCAAGGCCAACCCATACACACCATTAGCGAATTCAATCATTTCGCCTGACATGACATCGGATAAACCATGAATACGCACAATACCGTCCATTATCGAAACAATGGAACCCTCTGTGCGTGCCTCAGCGTCAATCTCAAAGCTATTAATACGCTTTTTGATCAGATCACTGATTTCAGTCGGGTTAAGTTGCATTTACCTATCCTCTTATCTTAATCCAAGGTTAAAAGCACAATATGGCTAATCAGCCATTGCAGTGCTCATCTTTTTCAGACGACCTTGAATCGAACCATCTATTACTAAGTCACCAGCTTTAATAATTGCACCGCCGAGCAGTGCTTTATCAATGCTGACCTTAAGCTTAACTTTACGTCCAAGGCGTTTTTGCAGAGCCGTTGTTATTGACTTCTCTTCTGCCTTTGTCAACTTTTTAGCGGATATAACAATCGCTTCGATACTGCCTTCTGCCTCATCTTTTAGCACTTCAAATAAAGCACTAATTTCAGGAAGAAGTTGAATTCGATTATTTTCTGCCAATGTTTTGACAAGGTTTTGTGCCTTTTCATCCAGTTTGTCATCACATAACTGAATGAATACATCCGCACCTGTTTGTTTGGCCATCTTAGGTGCATTTAATAATTTCACAACCTCTTCATTTGTTGCTATTGCACCCATAAAATTAAGTGACTCAGACCAATTATCTAACTCACCTGTTTCTTTAGCCATTTCAAACACTGCGCGGGCATAAGGACGGGCAGCCGTTGTCAATTCAGACATATTGCCCCCTTATATTTGTGCGATAAGATCTTTTAATGCGTTCTTATGCACATTAATGTCAATCTCTTTGCCAACAATTCTACTTGCACCAGCAACGGCTAATGCTGAAACCTGCTTACGCAAACCATCCTTAGCACGATTAACTTCTTGATCTATCTCAGCTTGAGCACCTACCATAATACGCTCTGCCTCTTCTGCTGCTTTCGCTTTTGCTTCATCGATCATCTGAGTATCTCGCGATTTTGCTTTGGCTATAATTTCAGCTGCTTGTCGCTTCGCTTCATTTACAACTTCCTCAGCACGCTTTTGGGCCATCTCTTGTTCTTGCAAACCTTTTTCAGATGCAGCTAAGCCGTCTGCAATCTTCTTTTGACGTGCATCAAGGACAGCAGAAAGAGGCCCCCACAAGTGCTTATTCACGAGCCAAATAAGGATCGTAAAGGCCAGAACCTGTGCTATTAATGTGATTGTAATACTCACGTTATCTACCTCATTACTAAACAATATTATGCCAATCTATAAAAATTCATAAAATTGACGACTTAAAAACTACAAGTAGTTTTTTATAGTCCAGCAATTGCAGTTTGCATAGCACCTACGAATGGATTTGCAAATAAGAACCACATTGCAAACGCTAGAATGATGAATGGGAAAGACTCCATTAAACCAGCAAAGATGAACATATTCGTCATCAATTGAGGACGCATTTCTGGTTGACGCGCGATTCCTTCCAATGTCTTAGCACAAATAAGACCCCAACCAATCGCAGAACCTAGTCCCGCAGCAGCAAGAATCACACCAACACCAACAGCTGTATAAGCATAGATCTGAGCAATCATTTCAGCAGTCATTGCATATCTCCTAAAGATTAAAAATTTAAAGTTAAAATAAAAAAATGAAAATTGTGTTTAAGTTATATCGCTAATAAATATAACTTAGTGATCTGTTTCGTGTGCCATACCAAGATACACGATAGTAAGTACCATAAAGATAAACGCTTGTAAGGTAATAACCAATATATGGAAAATCAACCAAGCTAAATCAAGCACCGTTTGCAATGGGAACCAGATGAGCAAACCTGCACTCAAGGTCGCACCTAATGTTAGCAACGCAATAAGTAAGAACACCAATTCACCCGCAAACATATTTCCGAACAAACGTAAACCGAGGCTTAATGGCTTTGCTAGCTCTTCAATGGCTGTCATTATTATATTAGCTGGCACTGCCATTTTGCCAAAGGGATGGAATAAAAACATTTTGAGATAACCGATTGGACCTTTGATTTTTAAGTTGTAATAAACGGTTAAAACAAAAACAACTAAAGCCATTGCTAGGGGAGTATTCAAATCTGTTGTAGGTACAACCTTTAAATGCGAAACACCTAAACCCTCTGCCAAGATTGGTAATAAATCAACAGGAACTAAATCCATAAAATTCATTAGCCAAACCCATAAGAAAACAGTTAATGCTAGTGGTGCTATTAGAGGGTTATGTCCAGGAAAAGAGTCTTTTACTTGTGTTTGCACAAATTCTAAAATCATCTCGACAAAATTTTGAAACTTTCCTGGAACACCTGATTCGAGATCCGCTTTAACTTTCTTTGCCATCCAAAAAATTACAGCACCCAAGAGGGCGCTTATAATGATGCTATCCCAATTGATTGTCCAAAAGCCTTCACCTGTATGTAAATTTGTAAGGTGATGTTGAATATAGGCGACTGTACCTCCGCCACCATCAGAGTTTTCTACTGACACGTTAATATCCTCACTAAAGTTTAAATTTTTTTAACTGTTACCGATTAAGATCAATGCCTAACGAACAGCGACAACACCCGTGATCCAAGCCACGACTGCCGTTAAAACTAGAGGTATTGGATTAAAGCCTAATATCCCCATCCCTACCCCAAACAACACAAGCACTAGAACAAATCGAAGCACTGCACTGCCATATAAAATTCCCATTGCTGTTTTTGGGTCATCTTTAGCGAGCTTTGTCGCTTTGATCACACTTAACCCAAGCGCCCAACTTACAAACAGACTTACAAAACCACCATACAGAGCCGCGACTCCATGCACAGGGTCACGCAGCGCAAATAAAATTGCGATCACTGCGATAATAATTACTTGATATTTACGACTCTTTTTTGCTTTTCCAACAACTTCATTAACTTCCGCTGTCATTTTCATCCTTACCAGTATTTTGATACTGCAAAAGAGCGTGAATTTTTTTCATTCCACCAACAAAGCCCAACACGCCAAACAACAACATAAAGATGGGTAGCGTAGCTAACCACTGATCTACAAAGTAACCTATGATCAAACCAGAAATAATCATTGATGCAAAAACATTACCCGCACCAACATGAAGAAGACTAGTTTTTGTCGCCTTAGAATCGCTCATTTATAGACCTTTCCCCTTCAGACTATTCAACAAACGCATGAGTCTAGCACTACCGTTGGTCACACTCAATCAATTAATTAAGTATTTATTAATTTTTTAATTAACAAAATAAAATAAACTAATCACCTAAAGAC
>WGBH01000217.1 GCA_015494435.1 Thiotrichaceae bacterium
GCATTATTCCAATACTCGATTTCTCTGTCTTTTTTCTTGACAATCTCATTATTGAATTTATCGCTGTTTTTTAGGGAAAATTGTTGGTGAAAATACTCGATATCATTATCGGCTAATTCTGATAATTTATACTCTCCGCCCCCTGCTTTGGCAACTTGTTGCAACTTTTCTTCGTCTAAGCGAGCAATAATCGGTGTCCCATCTGCTTTAGTATAAACGCGACCTCCAGCAAGGGGAATAGTTGCTCCTTTGTGGGTTCCAATGGCTAATATTGAAACTTTATAGCCTTGTTTCTTGGCTTTTTCCGCGCTTTCAATGCTTTGTTTTAGATTAGCAAGGCCATCTGTTATTAATAAAATATTCCCTTTTTTAAAGTTACTTTGTTTTAATAAAGTAACCGCCTCATCAATTGCAAGATCGATGCGACTGCCTTGTAAGGGCATAATATTAGGGTTTAAATATTTTACCTGCTCAATAATATTATTCACATCATCGGTTAATGGTGAAACAGCAAAAGCAGCGCCTGCAAAGACAACTAGCCCTGTTTGCCCTTCTTTGCGTAGTTTAAGTAAGTCGATTAATTTAAAGCGAGCGCGGACTAAGCGAGAGGGTGTAATATCATTAATAATCATAGAGGTAGATAAATCCATTGCCACCACAAGCCCCTGTTGGGTTTGAAAGGCAGGGACGGTACGTTTCTCCCAACTAGGGCCTGCGAGAGCAAAAATTGTAATTAACCCAGTGAATGCAAAGCTAATAATAAAGGGTTTGTTTTTCTCAGCCGAACCACTGCTTAGTATATAAGGGCGAAGATTTTCATCAATAAAATCATTCCACTGCGCGCTAGTGCTATGAATTTGATTTAACCACCAAACAAAACCTGCTAGTACAGGTAGCAATAAAAACCAAAGTGGATATAAGAAATGAAAATTTGCAAGTATCATTTTGTAGCTCTAAATAAAATATTAAAGTGAACGATGACGCAATATAATGGCTAAAGAAAAAAACAATAATGCAATGGCAAGCGGTAGATAAAATAGGTCAGTGCGGGGTCGCCATTGCTCTTGCTTACGTACAATGGGTTCTAAGCGATCTAATTCGGCATAAATACGCTGGAATTCTTGAGTATCTCGTGCTCGAAAATATTTACCTTTAGTTATTTTAGCAATTTTCTTTAGGGTCACTTCATCGAGTGAACTGCGTTGAAAAAAGTTAATTGATTGCTGATTATCTGCTCCAATGCCAATAGTATAAATCCTGATATTTTGTTGCGAGGCAATCTTAGCTGCTTCATCAACGTCTACACTACCTGCAGTATTTTCACCATCGGTCAGTAAAATTAAAACATGCTCATTATCATTTTGCGCACGCAAACGCTTTACTGCTAAGCCAATGGCATCACCAATGGCTGTTTTTTTTCCTGCTAAACCTATAGCAGCCTCAGATAACATTCTACTAACCGTTTCACGGTCAAAGGTCAAAGGGGTTTGCAGATAAGCTTGATCACCAAAGAGTATTAAACCAATACGGTCGCCTTTACGACGTTGGATAAATTCACTGGCAACAAATTTAGTCGCAGTTAGGCGATCAACCCATTGATTACCCAAACGATAATCCCTTTCTCGCATACTCCCTGAAAGATCAATGGCTAACATAATATTACGCCCTTTCATGGGGAGGTTAATTGATTCGCCCACCATAACAGGACGTGCTACCGCAGTGACTAGCGCCAGCCACGCAATAACACTAAAAAGAAGTATCGGCCATGAAAAATGCTTAGATGGATTACTTATAGAAACGTGATTAAAGTCATCTAAAAACGGAACTTGTAATGCCTGTTCACGGTATTGTTTGACAGGCTTGGTGAATCTGCGTATCAAAAGGGGCAGTGGGAGTAAAAGAAATAGCCATGCCCATTCAAACTCAAGCATCGTGTTTTTTCCTCTCTTCCTTTTCTAATGAATGAAGTAATTGCTTTTTCAGCCAGTCATGCGTCAATCCTAATAAAGCCTGACGATGATAATTAACCTCAGGACGGTAAGGTTGATCAGCAAACACTTGACCAACACCTTCTGTAAATGCCTTGGTTGAACCGTACTGATTTAAAAACAATAACCAGTTTTTCCCTGCTAGATTCGCAATTTTTTCTCGTCCGTATAAAGAAATAGCCGTTCGACGCAACAATGCAGATAGCTCTATGATTAGTGTTTTATTGCTTAATGATTGTGTCTGCAATGTATCAAAATGTTGTAATGCTTGCTCAACAATGATTTCTTGCCGCGTCTGTTGTTGACTACGAATATAAAAATAAATACCTAAAGCAATGATCATTAGCATTAAAAGCAATAAAACCCACCATCCAAGGGCTAAAGGCCACCATGAAACGGGATCAGGCAAATGAATATCCTTGAGTTTACCTAAGGGATCAGTAGGAATATTTGTAGTAGTAGCAGGAAGGTTGTTTACACTCATATAGCCCCCCTAGAAAGCTTCATAAGGCGTTGATTATCATTATCTTTGGTTGATATGTGAACAAGTTTTGCTTTAGTTCTATTGGCTAATTGAAGTAATTGTTCAGTAAGCTGTTGCTGATTATTTTTATATTGCTCACGGGTTTTTTTATTTGCAAAATTAAGACGTAAAAACCGTTGTCCATTGCTTAATGAAAAACGTTGTTTCTTTGTTTGGGAGGCTTTAGGAAGTTGTTGTTCAAAAGGGTCATTAATCTGTATTAAGGTAATAGATGCATGACGGCTAATGGACAATAATTGTTTTTCTGCCTCGTTATTTAAACCACGAAAATCACTAATGATAAAAACTTGTGAGCCAGAGGAGGTAACACGACGTAATCGCTTCCAAGACTGCGCTAATGACTCACTCTGCGCTGATAAATGATGCAAAGCGACATTATGCGCTAATTGTTGAGAATAATCGGCTAAATGTTGTAGCAGTTGTAGAATCTTCGCTTTGCTACGTGCAGGGCGAACTTCAATCTGTTGTTCAGATCCAACAATCATGCCACCTGCTCTATCACCATCAAGCCAACTTTTCCATATCAACAGACTTGCAATTTCGCTTGCCATTACGGATTTGAAACGCCCACGGGTAGCGAAAAACATAGGGGCGCGCAGATCTGTCCAGATTAAAATAGGACGCTCGCGTTCTTCTTGAAAAATCTTGGTATGCGGGATACCTGTGCGTGCAGTGACCTTCCAATCCATCGCACGAATATCATCGCCTGCCATATAAGCACGCGATTCGGCAAAATCCATACCGCGCCCTTTATAGACCGACAAATGTTGTCCTGCTTGAGATGCGCGAATTTTTTGCCGTCCTCGTTGCAATAATAAGGCACTATTTTGTTGCCGTAAAAGGGAATTGACAGAGCTTTGAATCAGCCCATCACCTTTAAGCGATGACTTACCTTTTTTATCAATGAAAGCATTATTCAACATGATTAAGGAACAGCGACCAGCGAAAGTAATTGATCAATGACTTTATCAGAATGATAGCCTTGGGCTTCGGCTTCAAAGGTTAATAAAATACGATGTCGCAACACACAATGGGCAATGGCTTGTACATCATCGGGGCCAACATAATCTTTGCCCGCTAACCATGCATGAGCGCGAGCGCAACGATCCAGCGCCATGGTCGCGCGTGGGCTACCACCATAAGCAATCACATCTTTTAACTGATCACCGTAAGCATCAGGGTTACGCGATGCCATTAGCAACTGTAAAATATATTGCTCAACATTGTCTGCCATATACATTTGCATCACATCTTGGCGTGCCGCAAAAATTTCAGCAACAGTGATAACACTCTCTTGTGCTTGTTCTTGATGCTGAATTTGCTCTAATGCTTCGGCACGATTCAAACGTAGAATAGCTTGTTCTGCTTCTAAATCAGGATAGCCGACAACAACATGCATTAAAAAACGATCAAGTTGTGCCTCAGGTAAATGATAAGTCCCTTCCTGCTCAATCGGATTTTGTGTTGCCATTACCATAAAAGGCTCAGGTAATTGATGCGTGGTTCCAGCAACGGTAATTTGATGCTCTGCCATTGCCTCTAATAAGGCAGACTGCACTTTAGCAGGGGCACGGTTAATTTCATCGGCAAGAATGAGATTATGAAATAAAGGGCCTTTTTGAAACTGGAAACTACCATCTTGAGGCTGGAAAATTTCAGTCCCTGTAATATCGGCAGGTAAGAGATCAGGAGTAAATTGAATACGGTGAAAATCACCTTCAACCGCTTCGCTAAGCACTTGAATTGCCCTTGTTTTAGCTAAACCTGGTGCGCCTTCAACTAGCATATGGCCATCGGCTAATAACGCTAATAGCAATCGGTTCACCAGTTTTTTCTGCCCTATTATTTTTCCTTCAATATACTGTTGAAGCTTTTCAAAACTCTGTTTATGCGTCATTCCTATTCCTATAACTCTCGATTGGGAAAGAGGCAAAACTATAAGGGATTACGCGGTTTAATAGGATTAATTATTAGTAAGGAACTAGGCTGTCGAAACGCCCCACGAAAAAACGACAATATCATTTAAATTCAATGATATATAAGC
>WGBH01000218.1 GCA_015494435.1 Thiotrichaceae bacterium
ACCCGTAATAGTGGCAACACCGTCTTCAACACTGACTTGTAGATCATTTATACCTGGATTATCCTCTTCAATATGTGCTTGTAATTTTTGGCTTGCAACTTCAGTGTCATCATCGCCACCAAATATATTGTTACCAAAATTTTTAGCAAAATCAAATAGTCCCATGGTTTATCTCCTTTGTTGAGTAATATGAGTGATTGTGTTTTTCCAGCATTTAGTTAAATTATAGACCATTTTTAAATTTTTTTGGGGAGTATCTCAGACTGATCCTTGTTATAGCTCAAAATAGAAGAGCTTGTTAAACTATAAGCAAAATAATTCAGAGGATAGCATGACAGTTGATCGAATAATTCATTTAACAGTAGGTATAATTTTTTTTATACTTTTTCTTAGGTTGGCAAAAACATCATATGGGTTAAAATTGCTAATTTTCGGTGGAATAACAATGGCGATTGGTACATGGATGCCTGATTGGGATTTATGGTTAGGTATTGGCTATCATCGTAGTCCTCTCACACACAGCGTTTTACCTGCATTGCTCTTTGGGTTACTTGTCTTTAAAACCAAGTGTTCGCCAATGTTAGTGGTTGGTTTTTGCTTGGGATTAGCATCTCATTTGTTCTGGGATATTATTGCCTATGGCAACGTGCATTGGATAAAAGGTGGGAACAATGATCGTCTGTTTTTATTTGTTAATGCATTGCTCTTAATTATTGCTGCGGTGATGATTCATCGTAAATATTTGATGTCTTGTTCTTTTCAGGGTTCTAGTTAAATAGAGTTTTTAATATTCTCCACGGTCTAAAAGGACAGAGATTCTTCCTACGAATGTTTGATGTGCTAAACGGAAAATATTTTCTATTTTTTTAAGTCTTAAATTTCTAGTCTTTAAAAGAATATTCTCTACAGTTGCGTTATGATGCGCTCTTTTTCTTTTCAGGAGCTTCCAAGTAATAAATCTACTCATAATTGTGCAGATTTTTTGTTTCTGATTGGATTATCTCAAGAGGCGCATAATTATTCTACGTAACGATTGAGAGGATTCAAACAGAAGTAAAAGAGCAAGTAGCAAGTAGGATGGGTCTATTTATTACTTGGAAGTGCCTTACACCATAAAAAATACTATTTTCAGGGAGCAAAAAATGTTTTCAAAAGACATGACTATTTCGGATTACGATGATGAATTATTTACTGCGATTGCAGCGGAGGTGCAACGTCAAGAGGATCATATTGAATTGATTGCCTCTGAGAATTATACCAGCCCACGGGTGATGGAAGCACAGGGTTCAGTTTTAACCAATAAATATGCAGAGGGTTATCCTAGTAAACGCTATTACGGTGGATGTGAGTTTGTTGATGTTGCAGAACAATTGGCAATTGATCGAGTAAAAGAGTTGTTTGGTGCAGAGTATGCCAATGTACAACCGCATTCTGGGTCTTCGGCAAATTTAGCAGTTTATATGGCATTGTTGCAACCAGGTGACATAGTATTGGGAATGAGTCTTTCAGATGGGGGACATTTAACTCATGGTTCACATGTTAGTTTTTCAGGTAAAATTTATAATGCAGTTCAATACGGCTTAAATAATGACACGGGTGAGATTGATTACGAGCAGGTGGAAGCATTAGCGCGTGAACATAAGCCAAAAATGATTGTAGCGGGTTTTTCTGCTTATTCGCGTGTCGTTGATTGGCAAAAATTTCGTGATATTGCGGATGAGGTAGGGGCGTATTTATTTGTTGATATGGCGCATGTGGCAGGTTTGGTTGCGGCAGGTGTTTATCCTTCACCTGTTGCAATTGCAGATGTAACTACCTCGACGACACATAAAACATTGCGCGGCCCTCGTGGTGGTATTATTTTAGCAAAAGCGAATCCCGAGATTGAAAAAAAGCTAAATTCAGTGGTTTTTCCAGGAACGCAGGGTGGGCCTCTAATGCATGTGATTGCAGCAAAGGCAGTTGCCTTTAAAGAAGCAATGGAGCCTGAGTATAAAGTGTATCAGCAACAAGTAGTACTTAATGCACAGGCAATGGCGAATACCATGATAGAGCGTGGTTATAATATTGTATCAGGTGGTACGGATAATCATTTGTTTTTGTTAGATCTAATTGATAAAGGGTTAACAGGTAAACAAGCGGATGCAGCCTTAGGTAAGGCACATATTACGGTGAATAAAAATTCAGTTCCAAATGATCCGCAATCTCCTTTTGTAACCAGTGGTTTAAGAATAGGCTCTCCTGCAATTACAACCCGTGGCTTTAATGAGGAGGATTCAATTGCTTTAGCAGGTTGGATTTGTGACATTCTTGATGATATTGAAAATGAAGCAGTTAGTGTGGCAGTAAAAGAAAAGGTAACTAAAATCTGCGCACGTTTACCTGTTTATAAAGACTAAGGAAGCTCTAAGCTAAGGAATCTACCCATTTTAATTTGTCCTTTTTGTTCTTTTTTGAATCATCTCAATCGTTGCATAGAGAAACTATATGTCTCTTGAGATGTTCCAATCAGGAACAAAAAATCAGCGCAATTATGAGTCGCTTCATTGCTCGAAACTTCTTAACGATAATATGATCTATTTTCAATCAGTTGCGTCTATAAATAGTATCTATACTGACATATATGCTATGCTTCTTAGGCAGCGGAGGATTTAATTTTTCATCTTCACTGTTTGTTTCTAAATTTTAGAGAGTTACTGTAATGCATTGTCCCTTTTGTGGTGTTAAAACGACGCGTGTTATTGATTCACGTCTTGCTTCAGATGGTGATCAGGTGCGACGACGACGTAATTGTGCCTCTTGTGGGGAACGTTTTACAACCTATGAAACGGCAGAGTTTAATATGCCGATAGTGAAAAAGTCGGATAATGTTAGAGAGCCTTTTAGTGATCATAAATTACGAGGGGGTATGTTACGTGCTTTGGAAAAACGTCCCGTAAGTAATGATGCTATTAGCACTGCGATTATTGGTATTAAGAAAAAGATTCTTAGTAGTGGTAGACGTGAAGTTAATTCTAAATGGATTGGGGAGCGAGTTATGGATGCTCTGCGCGAGCTAGATGATGTTGCCTATATTCGTTTTGCTTCGGTGTATCATAGTTTTAATGATATTGGTGAGTTTATTGAAGCAATTAAAATTATGGAGCAGTCTTCTTCTTAGAACTCAGGATTAAATAAGTTTCGTAAGTTATTTATACCTCGTTCCCAAATTCCTATTTGGGAACGCAGTGCCAGAAATTCCGTTTTAATTCGCTGGACGGGTTTTGTAAACCCGTCCACACGTTTAGCTTAAACGCAATAAAGCCTCACAG
>WGBH01000219.1 GCA_015494435.1 Thiotrichaceae bacterium
CGATTGATCTCCATCTTGAAACGCTGACGCATAGCAACCAGATACGCCTGCCGCACATCCTGCTGCGCTTCTGTGCTGATGCTGATCTTGCTGGAAGGACGACCGGACTGAATCGCTAGTTCAGATCCAGGCGGTTTTGATTTAATAGATTCGACACTGATTTGCATAACCAATGAATTTTACCGCTTTATGCCAAGGACAAACAGCGATTAATATTGAGGTTTAAAACAAAAAAATAACAGCCGAACCCGGACTATGTTTGCATGGAGCAAACATGAACACACGTTTTCTGTGTGACCCGTAGGGTGAGGCGCAAGAAAGTGCCGAATAAAAACTCGTCAGGAACAATTTTTCATGAGCCCTGCTTTTCAGGGTGAGCCCGTAGAGTGAGGCGCAAGGATGCGCTGAATAGTTGAACCAGGGACACGCGGATTTGCAATAGAACTTTGGCAATAAATCACGGCTCTCAAAAACACTAAACAACAATTAAAACAATAGATTAAGCCCTTCATGTTGCCGTTACTTATGTCAATAGTTACAGTTTGTTACCAGCAAGTGCGCCATGGGTACATCATTCTACGTATTTACCAATGTCAGAACTAAATCAATTTAATGTTGTTAAGAATTTTTCTTTGCAGCTTTCTTCTTCACTGATTTTTTCTTGATCACTCTTGTCTTCTTTTTTATAGCTGGCTGTGTTTTCTTTAAATCCAGAAAGTTCACAGTTGGCAACATTACCTCACCATGAATAAATCTTCCAGTTAGCGCAAGTATAGTATCTCTAAGTGCGCCATATAGTAGCGCAGAGCCATTGACCACAGCAAAATTTTCTCTATCAAAATTCTCAACAGGCAAATCATGCACAACGGTTATATGTCCTTGAATAGCAACCTCGATAAAATACGGAAATATATTTTTCTCTCTAGGCTTTATTCTCAATTTCAAACTTAATAAGTAATCTCTTGGATCTTCCTCATCCTCAGCAGCACCCACCGCTATATTTGAGGTGAATTCAGTATTAGCTATATCAGGATAATCATCTAAGCCATTTGAAACGTATCCGTCTTCGGGAATAACCGTTATTTCAAGCAGCTGATAGTTGTTGAGTATTAATGGACTCTGTTTCATACTTCTCGTCGTTTGTTACATATTCGTTATTGCAAGCAGTTTCAGGCAGAGTTGTATGTGCCACAAAAACCTTCTTACTTCTTTCAAGACCTGTTAAATCAAGAACTGCCTCAAAATTAGACTGCCTTCTTGGTTTACTAAGTTTTCTACTTAAATTAACGTTCGCATAATCTGCTAACCACTCCATTGCTTCCGGCACTGCAATAGCAACTCTTAGCAATCTATCCATTGGAATACTCTGAGCTAAATCACCACTCTCATATTTAGAAAAAGCAACCGATCCTCCGCCAAATATTTTAGCCGCTTCTCTTTGGGTAATTCCATAACGGTTACGTTGAGCTTTAACTGCCACACCAGGCAATAGATTATCAGCCTCTTTACGAGCCTCGATGATCAATCGCTTATTAACTCTTGACTGATCTAAACTAGTAACTTCTGTACCACAAGCATCACAAACAGATGAGGATACTCCTTCAACAGTAAGTAAGGAATCACCATATTCAACTCTTTCAGTTGAAATCTTGTTTAGTAAACTACCTTCTGCGCAAACAGGACAAATTGAATTTTTCATAATGTACTCACAAATGACATGAAACTATTAATAACGCTTTCCCAGTTGGACCTATAGCAAACTTTACATAATATTCACACTGTAAAGCTTTGCGAAGGTGCTCATAATATTCATCCCTGATGATAACGTACGCGTCACAAGCCAACCATCGACCATTAGTAACTCGACACCATTCTGAATTTTTATAGTTATTATTAGTTAATTCATTCACTAATTCAGCAACATCATCCAATGACCACGCAAGCTTATGCACATCATCTTTGCATCTATTAGTAACTAAGACAGTATTTACTTTTGCTATTTTCTGAACCTCAGAAAGTAAATACAAAGGTCCATTACCAATCCTTCTTTTCCTTTCAGAAGGATTATCGCCAGAGGGCGGTATTAAATTAGATATATGATTATTTACCATAATGGTAACTTTAGCAAGAAAAACAACCTTCTTTTCCTATATTTCATTTGAAAATTAACAGACAAATACCAAATTCCTAGTAAAAAAATCGTATAGGCTCGCATTGGTATTGTCATTAATGATCAGAATAAACACAAACAACAACTACAACCAATTGATTTTATAAGAGATTACAGCCTCATAAAATAATAACCACAGAAAAGATCAAATTTACAATGAACTACAGAACCTATTCGTATATTACCTTTGGCATATAACCGGCACTATTTTTCGCCACATACCAACAAATCAAGAACTTTACCAATTACACAGTCTGTTGAGACTACACTATTAAACAACAACTAAGCCACATCCGCATTCTCATTAATCTCCCGAACCAGCTGAATCACCTTCTTTCCCTTCCACATCACCAAAAATACCGGCAACGCCTTTGGTATTGATGTGGGTAAAAGGTGCGTCAAACAGGGTTTTCGGCTTCATTGTGCCGTTTCTCATCAGATAGCGAATCACCTCATCCAGGAACGACATCTGATCCGGGTGTAATGGGGCTTTTTCCAGCAGAGCGGCAAACACCTTGGTAACGGCATTTCGATC
>WGBH01000220.1 GCA_015494435.1 Thiotrichaceae bacterium
GTATTACACGATAAAAGGCATTGTTATGGTATCGTTATTGAAGATATTTTAGTTTTTTAATTCTTATATATCATTGAATTTAAATGATATTGTTGTTTTTTTGTGAGAGGATTCAACAGCCTAATTTATAACCTCGTTGGAATGTTTTAAAGAAACCTTGCAACTAGACAGTTTTGCTCGCAATAACGCGGTGGAGAACAAAAATATTGCGACGGGGTAACATACCCCGTCATGCTTAACTCATCAAAATCAATAGATTGCGATAGATGCGTTACACTTATCCACCTTACAATTTAAATTTGGCGAAGGTATTAGTTACAGTGATTAAACCTATAAAGAGTTAGCATTCTCTTCAAGATATTCTGCCACACCTTCGGGTGTATCTTTCATGCCTTTATCACCTGCATTCCAACCTGCTGGACAAACTTCGCCATGTTCTTCGTGGAATTGTAATGCATCGACCATACGCAACATTTCATCAATATCTCTTCCTAATGGGAGATCATTAACAACTTGATGACGTACAACACCGTTAGCATCAATCAAAAAAGAGCCACGAAATGCAACATTTCCATCGGGTGTTTCAACGCCATAAGCTTTACAAATAGCGTGATTCATATCTGCAACTAAAGGATAACCGACAGCTCCTATTCCACCCTCATTAATTGCTGTGTTACGCCATGCATTATGAGTAAAGTGAGAATCAATAGAAACACCAATCACTTCTGTATTACGTGCTTTAAATTGATCCATACGATGATCAAAAGCTAGTAATTCAGACGGACAAACAAACGTGAAGTCTAAAGGGTAAAAGAAAATAACAGCAGCTTTGCCTTTTGTCGCTTCAGATAAAGTAAATTCGTCAACGATTGTGCCATCGGCTAATACAGCAGGTGCGGTAAAATCAGGTGCATCACGACCAACAAGTACAGACATATAAATTTCCTATTATAATGGGTATAGATAAAATTAGGGGAACGCTGTAGAACGTCCCTATAAAAACAGGAAAGGGAGTGTATCACATAAAAATAGGGATAATAATTTGAATGTAAATCGTAGGGGATTGCAAAGAAACAGCTAATTAATAGAAATGCATTGTGCTTAATTCCGCTATAATTCGTTTTAATTATCGATAAATATTAAGGAGTAAAAATATGACAATACAAGCGACCATTGAAGCAAAACTAACGGCCATTCTGGAGCCTGAGGTGTTGGATATTATCAATGAAACTCATATGCATAATGTACCTGCTGATGCGGAGTCGCATTTTAAAGTGGTGGCGGTGAGTAAGGCATTTGAAGGTAAAATGTTAATTGCACGTCATCGAATGATTAATGAAGCACTTGCAAAAGAGCTTGCAGGTGGTATTCATGCCCTTTCTTTGCATACCATGACACCTGATGAATATTTTGAAAAAGCGGGGAAAGTGAGTGATTCTCCTCAGTGCTTAGGAAAAAAACTGCAATAATATGTCATTATTAACCTTTATTACTTGGAAGTTCCTTACTTCCTTGGGAAGTTTCAAGCAATGAAAAATAAAATGACCTTAGCGGGTTTAAGCGATTTAAGTCGCTTTCAAAAAATTTTGCTCATTACAGATGGCACGGTGACAAAATTATTAGAATATTATCTGGATGAATCAATTAGCGTACATAAACTCCATGAAGAAATTAGGACAGATGTTAGTCAATTTCCTGAACATTACCAAATCAATATTGATTCCCCTGTTAATACCTTACACCGAGAAATTTTTTTACAAGGAGAATCGACACAACGAAATTGGATTTATGCTGAATCAACTATTTTCATTGACCAGTTAAAAACTGAATTTCGCCAAGATCTACTAAGGTCCAATCAACCTATTGGTAAGTTATGGATAAAATATCGTCTGGAGACTTATAAAAGCATTTTGTTAATACAAAAAGAAAAGGCAATGGCGCTTGCACCTTATTTTAATATTAAGGCAGATGACATCATCATTTCTCGAACCTATAGCGTTTATTCTGACAGTAAAGTCATTATGATTATTACTGAGAAATTCCCGCGTGTCTTTTTTCAAGATAAATGACAATGAATGCTATGAATGATACGCAACTGCTACGTTATAGTCGCCAGATTCTCCTCCCTGATATTGATATTAAAGGACAAGAGAAGCTTTTAGATTCCAAAGTGCTCATTATTGGGATGGGGGGCTTAGGTTCACCTGTTGCTATGTATCTTGCTTCAGCAGGTGTGGGAACACTTGGCATTTGTGATTTTGATCGGGTTGAATTAAGCAATTTACAGCGCCAAATCATGCATAGCAATGAGAGTATTGGTTTATTGAAAGTTGATTCAGCCGAGCAGAGCATTCAAGGCATTAATCCCGAAATTCGGCTGATTAAATTTTCTAAAAAACTCGATAGCAATCGACTCTCTCAAACTGTTCAACAATACGATCTTGTTATTGATTGCAGTGATAATTTCAGCACTCGTTTTGCCATTAATCAAAGCTGTTTTGATAATAAAATACCCTTAGTTTCAGGGGCTGTTATTCGTATGGAAGGACAGGTGAGTGTTTATGATAGTCGTGTTCAAGACTCTCCCTGTTATCAATGCTTGTATGGCGATATGGTTGAAATCGCAGATAGCTGTAGTCATAATGGTGTACTTGCGCCTGTTGCAGGGATTATTGGTTCTATTCAAGCAACCGAAGCGCTTAAATGCTTAGTTGGCGGTTTACCGACTCTAGTGGGGCGTTTATTAATTCACGATGCAAAGGAAATGTTATTTCGTGAAATTAAATTAAAACGAAACCCAAACTGTCCTTGTTGTGGTCAAAAGGGTTGAGGAAGTTGCAAGCTTAGCCCGACGGGATTATAAACTAGGCTGTCGAATCCTCTCACAAAAAAACAACAATATCATTTAAATTCAATGACATATAAGAATTAAAAGACTAAAATATCTTCAATAATGATACCCTAACAATGCCTTTTATCGTGTAATACAACAAACTATCAATGACTTAGATAAATTGAATTGACCGTTTTTAATCATTTTCTCTTGTTTTTTATCCTTCAATTTTTGGATGATAAATAGGCGGATTAAAAACGTTTAATATGGCAC
>WGBH01000221.1 GCA_015494435.1 Thiotrichaceae bacterium
TACAGGGCTATGGCTTTCCCTGACACGGACTTTCACCATGCTAATTAAACGCCTTCGAGGGCGTACTGTTCCCAAATTCCCATTTGGGAACACACTGCCAGAAATTCCATTTCGACCCTGCGTTATGGAAATAGAATTTCCAGACAGCATTCCCAATCACGATTGGCGAAGGTATTGAGCATATTTCTTATTCTAAATTCTTACTTCTTTAGTACTGAGTCAATCACTAGATCTTGTTTAGTGCCTAGTTTAACGGCTTTCTTTTCAGTGTATAAATCACCGTTGACACCAATGGCATTGCCACTTTTAGAGATGCGTGCACCTATTTTTACTTGAGGAAATGCGGATAGTTTCATCGCTGGCATCATTGCCATGCTGTCGTCTAGGGTAATGGTAATTGGTAGGTCTTTTACTTGAATGCGTTTAGCAGCTAGTGGCATTGGGGGACCTGCCATTGCTTTGGCGTAGATAAAGACGCTATCAGTTGCTTTTGTCTGATTCTTTAGCGCATCGGATAGGCTAATAGTGACAATAATTGTTTTAGGGGCAATGGCATCTTGCGTTGAGTCTGTTGTTTTATGGGTGTCTTTTTGAGCGATATCATTAGCAATGGCTGGAGTCGTTTGGGCGACTGGGGTAGTAGGTAGGTTTGCTATTTCATCAGGTGAGAGTTTCTTTTTTGATTCAGCAATTAAACGCCGTACTTCAGCAATTTGTTCGGGTTGCTGTTCTAGTAATGGAATAAGGAGATTCCAACGCGCAATGGCTTTCGCGTCTTGTCCTTGTTGAGAGAGTGACATCCCACCTAACCATAGCCCTGTTACATTATTAGGCTCTAGCTCTAAGGCTTTTTCAATTAATTCAGCGGGACGGCCGGATACATCGCCTTTATTTTTCATTGCTACTGCATCGGCTAAAAAGAGCATATATTTGGCGCTTTTGGGTTCTAGCTTTAGTAATTGTTCATAGGCATAGCTAGCATCACTATAGCGGTTGAGTGCCATATAGGAGCGTCCTAGCATATACCATCCTTCAGCATTGTCGGGATTGGCTTCTAGTTTTGCACGGAGTCCTGACACCATTGCGTCAATATCAGGTTCACCATTGGCTTTTTTAGGTATATTTCTAGCGATTTTGGCTTTGCTTGGATCGGCTGCATCGCTATTGCCGTATTTTGCATACAGAGGAAAAGCAATCGCTGGAATCATTAGCGCAATAAAAACGGTGCTAATTAGGCTGGGTTTGGCATATTCGGTAGTGGTTGCTTCAGCCGTTGCTACATCGGAATAGAGTGATTGTTCTAACTCATCACGACGCGCTAGATACTCATCCTGTTGCATTTCCTTATTGCTAAAGGCGGTTTCAAGCTCTGCCAATTGTTCTTTGGCTATTTGAATATTTTGACTACGACGGGCATCGGTTTCTAGCGCTATTTTTTTAAATAGTGGCGGTAAAATAATAAGCAAAGCTAATATAATAAGTAATATTGCATAAATCCAAAACATTGATTAAGTTCCTAATTTTGTAGGCTCAACGAAATTTATAGCGAACCTATATTTTCTATCTGCATCGCTAAACGAGCAAGAGCGTGCATGAAGACAGGCTGTCAGTATCCTGAAGATTATTTCAGTAAAGCACGTATTGATTCACGTTGTTTTTTATCCAATTCAATTTCTGCTGTTTTAGGTCGATTGCGTAAAAATTTGAATAAAAAAAGTAAACTGAGGAATAAAAATAACGGAGGACCGACCCAGAGTAATAATGTTTTCATTTTAAACGGAGGACGATATAAAACAAAGTCACCGTAACGCTCTACCATATAAGTAATGACATCCTCACGGGAACTGCCTTTGCTAATCATTTCATAGGTTTGACGGCGCAGGTCTTGCGCTAATTTAGCATTAGAGTCCCCTATATCTTGATTTTGACAGACTAAACAACGTAATTCTTTAATTAGACCTTTATATAGCGCCTCTTGCTCGGCTGTTTTGAAGGTATAGGTTTCAATACTCCCTGCATAGAGTGAAAGTGAAAATGACAGCGATAGGGTAATAAAAAAGCTCAGTAATAATAGGTGCATAGAATGTTTCATTAGGCTGGCTCCTGACGTAATTTTAAGATCAATGGAACCAGTGTTTCAGTCACTGCTTTTTGATCAATAGGGCCTGTGAATTTATAACGAATAATGCCTTTTTTATCAATTACAAAACTTTCAGGGACACCATAGACACCATAATCAATCCCTGTACGTCCTTCAGTATCAATCGCAATCGCAATATAAGGATTACCTAATTGCGCCAACCAATTAATAACATCATTACCATAATCTTTGACCCCATAGTCTTTATAATTCAAACCAACGGTCGGGACTTTATAATGACGAATAAAATTAGACAGAACAAGATGCTCAGCACGACAGGATTGACACCATGAAGCAAAAACATTCATGATCCAGACTTGACCTTTCATGCTCTTAGCTGAAATCCGTTGATCTTTTTGATATAAACGCGGCAGATCAAAAGCAGGCGCAGGCTTACCAATAAAGGGAGAGGGAATATTTCTTGAATTTAAACTTAAACCTCGGTAGAGCAATAAGGCTAATAAAATAAAAATAAACAGCGGAATTAAATGGGTTTTTTTCATGCCATTGTGCCTTTTCTTCTTGCTTTCTCTTTAAGAAAAACCTTGCGAGTCCGACGGTATCGTCCATCAAATGCAGCCAATAAACCACCGAATGCTATTAAGATACCACCTAACCAAATCCAACGTACAAAGGGCTTATGATAAATACGAAAACTCCATGCACCTTTACCTAGCGGCTCTCCTAGTGCAATAAATAAATCGCGGAACAAGCCCCCATCAATACCTGCTTCTGTCATCGGCATTGTACCTGGACCATAATTTCGTTTTTCAGGGTAAAGGGTAATAAAGGGTTTGCCTTTTTGGCTAATCTCAATCGTAGCGCGAATAGCACTGAAGTTTTTACCTTTTAGGTCTTTTTCTATTTTAGTGAATTTAAACGAATAACCCGCGACTTCATAGCCACTATTAGCATCCAAGCGCACGTCTTTTTCAGTGCTGTACATAGAAGTTAAGGTAATACCTGTAATGACAACCGCCATCCCCACATGCCCAAACATTGCCCCCCATGCAGATAAAGGTTTTTGCCACAATGAACGACCTTGCGCTGCAAACCACATCAAAGCAGTTAAGGCAATCCAGCTTGCAAGTAGCAAACCTAAAGAAACGCGCCAACTAAATGCTTTCTCAAAGAACATCGGTCCGAAAATGGCAATAATAAGGGCAATATTGGCAGGTAGTAATAATTTTTTAAACAGACGCTCAGGGCTGTCTTTTTTCCAACGTAGAAATAAACCCACACCCATCATTAAGAATAAAACAGTGCCTAATGGCAATGAGATATTATTAAAGTACGGAGGTCCTACGGAAATCTTTCCTACTCCTAATGCATCAATAATCAATGGATATAATGTGCCAAGTAAAACAGTCAAGGTTAGGATTGCCAAGGTGATATTATTTACTAGCAAACCGACTTCACGCGAGACTAATTCAAAACGCCCTGTTGATTCCAATTTAGATGCTTTTGCAGCATAAAGTGTTAATGAACCACCAATCACAATCAGCAGGAAGACCAAGATAAATAAGCCACGTTCAGGGTCAGCAGCAAAGGAATGTACCGAGGTCAATACCCCTGAACGTACCAAAAATGTGCCTAATAGACTCAGAGAAAAGGCAAGTATTGCCAATAAGACGGTCCATGATTTAAAAGCTGCACGTTTTTCAGTCACCGCTAAAGAGTGGACTAATGCCGTTCCTGCAAGCCACGGTAATAGCGATGCGTTTTCAACAGGATCCCAAAACCACCAACCGCCCCAACCTAATTCATAATACGCCCACCAACTGCCTAACGTAATGCCACCTGTTAAAAAGATCCATGCAATATTCGTCCAAGGTCTTGCCCAACGCGCCCATGCCGCATCAAGCTTGCCACCTAACATAGCAGCAATAGCAAAGGAGAAGGCAACCGAAAAGCCAACGTATCCCATATACAGCATCGGTGGATGCACTGCTAAGCCGAAATCTTGCAATAAAGGATTAAGGGTACGACCTTCCACGGGAGGAAAAGGTAAACGCTCAAAGGGATTGGAAGTCATGATAAGGAATAATAAAAAGCCAATCGCCACCATCCCCATCACGCTCATAACACGCGCTAACATCACAGGGGGAATGCTACGACTAAAAATAGAAACCGCAACTCCCCAGCCTGAGAGGATAAAAGTCCACAGCAATAAAGAGCCTTCATGATTACCCCACACAGAGGAGACTTTGTAAATGGTGGGCATTTGAGTATGGGAGTGATTCGCGACTAATTTCACCGAAAAATCACTGCTTAAAAAAGCGTAGATTAGACAGGCAAATGAAATACCTAAAAATAAAAATTGCGCTCCCGCCACAGGTCGGGCTAATGCCATCCATTGGGGCTGATTGAGACGAACACCCATCATTGGGAAAACCGCCTGTATAATGGCAATGGCGAGTCCGATAATTAAGGCAAAATGCCCAATCTCTGGAATCATTTATTTCGCTCCCTCTTTTACTTTTGTAATCGGTGTGTGTTCTTTCTTGAGAATATCTTTCACTTCTGCTGGCATATAATTCGCATCGTGTTTTGCTAGCACTTCTTCAGCATAAAAAATGCCATCTTCTTTAAGAATACCGCGCGCTACTTGACTTTTTCCTTCTTTGAATAGGTCTGGTAGGATTTTATTGGTGACAATAGTGACTTCATTTTTATTTCTATCCAATACAATAAAACGCGCTTCTAGCTTGGTATCACTCCGTTTAAGACTGCCTTTTTTAACCAATCCGCCAATACGAACCACCTGCCCTATCGGCACTTCACCCACTAATACGGCTTTTGGTGTATAGAGCTTATAAAAATTGCCCTGCATCGCTTTATTAATCAGAAAAGATGCACCCATTACTGCAACTATTCCTAATAAAACAAAGATCAATCGTTTTTGTCTTGCTTTCATTTATTGATACCTATCATTTGACCCCTAACCTTTTGTTTCTACGCTAGAAAGCCCCTGCATGTATTCGTGGAATAAAAGTAAAAACGGTGTGGACGGGTTTACAAAACCCGTCCAGCCCAATTGCTTTCATTTTTTATTTTCGCCTGTTTTTCTGAATACGTTTATTGCGTTGAATACGTTGCAATAACGTTTTTCTTTGTAATTTAAGGCTCATTGGCTCTATCAACATAATGCCTAAAGCCAATAATATCACTCCCCCGACATGATAACCGTAACCACCCATATTAAAAAATTCACTCATAATTCTGATACCCATTTTGTATTGATTTCACGCTCAAGAATAATATTTCGCACTCGCATTAAAATAGTGGCAAAGCTATACATCCAAAAGCCCAGTGCAGTGACTAGCATCCCTAATAAAATATTCGACTCCACTCCTTTAAAAGAAGATTCTTGATGTAAAGCACCACATTCATTTGGATTGGGGCAATTTACGGAGTAATAAATGACGGGAACAATGGCTAATCCAACCAATGATAATACCGCTGAGGCCTTATCCGCACGACGAGAATTATCAATCGCAGAATGCAACGCGATATAGCCAATATAAAGGAATAGTAAGATCAGCGACATGGTTAAACGTGGATCCCAATCCCACCATGTTCCCCAGCTCACTTTACCCCAAACAGCCCCTGATACTAAGGCAATAAAAGCCATTAACGCCCCTGTCGTTGAGGTGGCTTTTGCCATCATAAACGAGAGTCGAGTATTAAACACTAATCCTATTAAACCCCAAAAAACCATCATCGCATACAACCACATACTCATCCAGCTAGCGGCAACATGAACAAAAATAATACGATAATATTGTTTTTGATCGCTAAGTACATCAGGGGTTTGAAAAAAACCCCAATACAGTCCAAAACCTGTCAATGTAATGGCTAAAAACCAAAACAAAGGAATCACTTTACCTGCGAAGGGGTAAAAGTTTATTGGAGCTGCGTATTTAAACCAACTAAAGGACATGTAGAGTTCCTATTCCAAAGATATTTTCAAGGCAGACGCGGTTGCCCATGGAGAGAATATTAGCGACAATAGCAAAAATGCGGATAATAACAATATATGGGGTTCAATATTGCCAGATTGTAACCTACTTTCAGCAATTGCCCCTGCTCCATACACTAAAACAGGGATATATAACGGTAAGATAAGTAAGGAAATTAAGACACCACCACCCCGCAAACCTAAAGTAAGCGCCGCGCCAATTGCACCAACCATGCTTAATATGGGTGTACCCAACAATAGCATTAGCATCATGGTAATCACTGTATCTGATTCTAAGTGATATAGCACACCAACAACGGGCGCAACCAAAACCAAGGGCAAGCCTGTTAGCAACCAATGTGCCGTCATTTTGGCAAAGACTAAGATAGAAAGCGGTTGCGGGGCTAATAGCATTTGCTCTAGCGTACCATCGACATAATCATTGGCAAATAAACGTTCTAATGCCAGCATCGAGGCAAGTAAAGCAGCAATCCATGCCACACCAGGCGCAATTTCCTGTAGCATTTTTTCATTAAAGCCAACCCCTAAAGGAAATAGACTTACCACAATAATAAAGAAAAACAGAACCGTAAAAACCTCGCTACGGCGACGCAAGGCGAGTTTTATATCTCGTTTTAGAATCATCCAGAAAATATTAAACATCAACCACTCGTCCCGATTTGATGGAAAAATCATCTAAATTAATATGCTGTATCTCACCTTCTGTTAGCGGTACTGCTTGATGAGTGGTTAAAATAGCCATACCACCTGCGTCAATATGTTGGGAAATAAGTTGTTGTAATAATGCAACCGCTGCCACATCAAGCGCGACAAAAGGCTCATCCAGTATCCAAAGTGGTGATTTATTAACAATCAACCTTGCCAAAGCAACGCGACGCTTTTGACCTTGAGATAATTCTCGTGTAGGAAAGTCCTCATAACCGAACAAACCAATACGTTCCAGGGCATCCAACAAATCATTATCATTACTTTTTTGCCCTGAGATTAAATGGTTAAAACGTAGATTTTCTAATGCAGTTAAATCTCCTTTAATTGCATTCAAATGTCCCAAGTAAAAAAGTGCCTTTCTATACACTTCTAAATGTTCTTCAATTGGCTGATTTTTCCATAGTATATTGCCTTTATCAGCAATAAATAAACCACATAGAGTACGGATTAAGGTTGTTTTTCCACTACCATTTTTACCTTCTAAAAAAAGCAATTGCTTAGGGTGTAGTTGGAAACTCAGATCCGAAAATAACTGGCGGTCGCCACGAATACATTGTAAATCAGAAACAATGAGGGACATAATGGTGGGAAAGTACTCTCTTATTTTTTATCAACAGGGACGGCAATATAGCATATTAAAAATAAAAAGAATTGATATTACACAAGGAAGTTTCAAGTAATGAATTTACCCATATTGCGTTGATTTATTATTCCTGATTGGAGCATCTCAAAAGGCGCATAGTCACTCTATGCAACGATTGAGAGGATTCAAACGGGGACAAAAGAGCAAGTAAAACTAGTAGATTCATTGCTTGGAACTTCCCAAGAGGATAACATCCTTGTCATCCTTTGCCTTAAGGAAAAAATATTAATCAAGAAACCTCTCAATATAGACCTTTGCTTATTAAATTTCATCTTGATGACGAAAAAACTAAAGCTTTCACTCCTTTTGTCAGGAAATTATTTATCTGAACAACTATATGGCAATTTAACCTATTTTTCCTTAAGCCGCTATCAAAGTCTCATTAGAAAGGCAGTCACCAACATAAAATCTCAGCCATGCTGTTTCTTCTTCTGAAGAATGAAATTTTTTATCGGTAGTATTATAAACTTTTTCATTTTGAATCGAGATGCGTTTTTGTATAGCTGTCAATGAGGCAGATAGATCACAGCGATGCCCTTTTTCTTTAAACAGATGCTTAATGGAAAGATCACCTTTAAGAATAAGCCCATAGTAATGAATTGCTTTTTCGATTTTTTTCTGTTTCTCAGTCGGAAATTTTAGTTCTAATGTAACCAGACGCGCTGTCTCACTCACTGAGACACTTAAATCCTCGCTAAGATTTTTGTATTCCATCACTCTGTACAGATAATGAAGCAGTGATTTTCCTGCTTGTTGATGTCGTCTTGAGAGTGATATCTTATAACGTATTATTTGATAAGAAAGTAAGTTTTTATGTTCTTGATCTAAAAGTGTGTCCAATAAATTAATAATGCTTTCAATACTGGTACCA
>WGBH01000222.1 GCA_015494435.1 Thiotrichaceae bacterium
GCGCTGTCATTGGCAGGGAAGTAGAAACGTTTAAAGGCATCCACCTCGGCCAGGGTGGTTTTGCTCAAATAGTTTTGCAGACTTTCCGTTTTAAGCAGGTAAGGCGCCGAAGTGTAGGTCGTCCAAACCGTTCCGGTAGAAGCATCCGGGCAGATATTGGGATAGTGTCCCTGGCCGAAATTGTGAAAATACCAACTGCTGCCGGATAGATATTTACGGTAAATGTAATCGTGATATTCGTAAACTACCGTTACATGGTTATTGCCGCTGTCAAAGGAAATGGTGGGACTATTGGTATTGTATTCTTCATCGGAATCCAGCGAATAGACCGAACCGGCCGATGAAGGCGAAGCTCCGAAATTGAATTTTTGGTACAAAAGATTTTGTTCGTCCATTTCCTGATCCACCGCCAGCCAGGCCATATATCCGTGATTATTGCCGTCTATGGCCACGCTGGGCTGGCTGTGTTCGTCGAACAAACCCGGACAAAAATTGCTCAAATCGTATTCCGAAGCCCAGTGCCAATCCCAGGCGTCTTTTTCGTCATTGTAGTAGGTATAGGCAGCGCGATATTTTATGCGACCGTTCTGCGGCCATACCAAAGCGACTTTGTAGCTTCCGCTTAAATTGCCGATGACCGGCAAACCCTGGGCCGAGCTTAATTGCGTTTCAATCGACCATTCGCCTGAAAGGTACTGACGCATTTTGATCGATTTGTAATGATGATAGTCGTCGGTGATGCTTTGATAAGCGATAAAAATTCCCGAAGGCCCGGCGGTGACTGTTGGATATTGATCGTCGTGATCCTGATAATCCGTCCACCAACCGTAGCTATTGTAGTAACCGCCGGGAACAGTCTGAATGTTACTCCAGTTGCCGTCTTTTTTACGAAACTGAATGTAGGTATCAACGGTGCTGCCTTTTTTTAATTGATGTTCAAAGGCCACATAAACCGTACCGTCGCTTTCTGCGGCAACGGAAGGATGAATAAAAGTATGTTCGATGCCGTGGCTATCGGTGTATTTTTCGGGTGAAATACGTTCTTCCTTAGCCCAGGTTTGACCGTTGTTTGTCGAACTTGTGTACCAAACTTCGCCGTGGTCTTCGTAAACCAGATGCAACTTACCGGTGCCATCCTTGGCCATGCGCCGGCCGTTGTTATAACCGGTAGGACGGGAAATGTCCGAAGCCAAATGGCCTTTGTAAACCGCACGCGCTTCGGCATTGGCCTGGTGAAAAACAACCGGCGTTTCCTGACTGTTAGGCGATTGGAAATCCACGTCCGTACCATCCCAGTTTAAGAAGTAGCCGGTGACATCTTGACCATGGACGTTGAACGTATCCTTTGAAGCTGCTTTGACGGAGTAGTATGGCGGAGTCCAAACATGCTGTATAGGATCATAACCTTGGTTCAAAAACACGCCCTGATGATCCGAATCAAGACTTAAAGTCAATGTGGAATCGTAATGGTGAAAAATGGCCTCTGTGCCGCGATTTCGCGATCCGTAAGTGGTTTCCACGGTATCGCGCAACCACGGATCTTTGAAAAATATTATTCCGCTGGAATTTCCGAAAAATTCATTTTTGACCGTTACAGAAGAAGTAGGTGAAAATTGAGATATTATAGTGTTTGTGTTCTTATCAATAGTAAAATGATCAAATATTTTATATGAATTTTGCTCTTTCCAAGCATGATACTTTTCGTTGGCAATAACAGTAGTATCCGCTTTAAGTGTTTGTGTACTGCCTTCGTCCCAATAAAAATTTTTAGGAACTGTATAAGTTACCCATTTAGACTCCCAGTGCCCGATATAGCCAATTGAGGAATCAGAAGAATTTTGTTGATCAACAGTGACTTTTATAGGTGCGCCACCGAGTGTTTCGTATGCATCAGCTTTGCCATACCCTGAATTATTATACCATGTTCCTCCTGAATTTCCCATGATGGCAGTAGCATTACTCGTTAAATCATTATAAAATTCCTGATGACTTGCGCTAGGATATTTTTCCTTATACAAAGCGGCTATACCGGCTATATGCGGAGCTGCAGCAGAAGTTCCAGGGAAACGCCAATCACCATTTTCATCCTGATAACCGAAGCCCCCTGCACCGGTTATTAAAACATTATCTGTTGCAGTGATAACCGGGGTTTTTCTTTCAATTACAGGGTCACTTGTATTATCCAAATACGTTGGACCTCTACTGCTATAATACTCCACATTATTTGTATCCAAAGCATCGTATGCTGCTACACTTATAACGCCTTCGGCAGCTGGGTGGCCGTATATCTGATTTTCAACCGGCTCATTATATTGATGCGTATATTGTAATTTTATAGCCTCCATTCCTTCAGTACTGTTTAAAGCCAGTAATTTAAGTTTTGGGTATGAAGTATTAGGACTAAGGTGATTCATTTTTATTTGTATAACATAATCCCGTGCAACACCACTATTATTAGTGTATGTTAATACTTCTCTTGGGGGATTTTCCGTAGAACTCCCTTGTACATCTTTACCACCATCTCCAAGTGATGTAGTATCGAGAAGCTCAAATAAGTAAATGTCAAAGTCGGCTAATGGTTTTTCCCAGTTATCTGCCCACTGTAATACAATCTCTACTTTTTGATTGTTTTCCAGGTGAAACATATTTTGAATATTTGAAGAATTATTGTAATAATAAAAATCATGCCATTTTATATTTCCAGCATCATATTCATTGTATTCCGCAGTATACATGCTCTCAGCATCATTTCCTGCTGCCGATATATAAATAAGGTTATAATATTTAATCCAGTTAGCAATATTCTGGGCAAGTTGGCCGTCTTTAAAATAAGGATCACCCGGCCATCCTATATCGTCTACAATAATTCTACAATAACCACCATCCGAACCAATTAATTGGTAAATTCTGTCACTCATTTCATTGGAAGACGATCCGGCGCTTGCAAATGCGAAACTGCATTGCGGAGCTAAATCATAGATAATTTCCATCATAGCCGTACCTTCATCTCCGCCTTCGTTCACCACATTTATTATATCGTTAGGTAAATCTCCTGTGCCTATAGATTTACTGCGCGAATCTATCCCATCTGAAATCACGCCAACACGAATACCTGAACCGGTTATATTATTCGTTGATCTGGCCATGTTGGCTTTTAATTGCGAATCACCTTCAGTTAATTTGCTGCCACTATTAATAACAGGACCAACTACCGGTTGAATAGAAGAAACTATATTTATAGAAGATATTAAATCAAGATGATCATAAGGTGCATAGCAAATTACCTCAGGCATCCAGTCGATGTCTTTATTAGGCCAATATTTTTTGATTTTGACGCAGCCTATATCATCCAGATAGGAAATGGTATTTTCCAGCTCTGTTTTTGATATTTTCTTTTTTAATATAATTTTTATTTTTAATTTCCCCTGAGAATCAAGATCAATGGTTTTATCATTAATTATGTTTCTTATTTCTTCTATCGTTTTGGAATTTTTAAGAACATTGATTTGATCTATTTTATCACGCAGAAGCGAACTAATCTTTTTCTGTTCAGGGGACAGTTCCCTTTTTATTTTGTCGATTTTAGATGCAGATATATTTCTTTTTTTTAGTAAATCTTTGTTTATACCTGCATAAGAATTAATAAAAAATATAAGTAATAATAATGATAATAGACACATCTTCTTC
>WGBH01000223.1 GCA_015494435.1 Thiotrichaceae bacterium
GATGAAAGGAGTGAAAGCTTCAGCTTTTTCGTTATTAAGATGAAATTTAATCAATCAACATCTATTAGGATGTAAAAAGGATAAAATGCACAAAAAAATCCTCGTCATACTTTATTTATCTACTTTATTAACCAATATAGGACAAGCCAGAGAAGTCTCCATAGAAACGCAGATACAAGGTCTCTATATTGCTTATTTTAATCGGGCAGCAGATAAAAATGGCTTGGATTTTTGGCGAAGTCGAGCAGTACAATCTGGCAATAATAAAACCATTTTAAAAGAGCTTTCGGCTGGTTTTTCTAACCACCCTACTTTTTCTGCAACCTATGCGCACTTATCAAATAGAGCGTTTGTTGAGGCGATCTACCACAATGTCTTGGGTAAAGAAGGAGATAGCAATGGAATCGATTTTTGGACTGAAATACTTAATCGGGGAGAAAGTCGTTCAAATGTAGTGTCGGACTTTGTCGAAGCCTCTTTAACAAGCGAATTAACTACTACAAATTTTCCTCATTTAAGTGCTTCAGACTTAGCAATAGCACAACAGCGACAAGATTTAATCACTAATAAAACCTTGGTTGCAAAAAGTTTTACCACTCTATTAGGATCATACAGTAATATAGAAAATACATCCCATCCAGAAAATGACCCTGCCTATTTAGCTTCAATTACTATTCTTGCTGATATTAATGAAGAGGTTTCTAGTGCCTCTGAAAAAATAAATTATTTATCAAATATCATAAATAGTAGTAACCCAATTTCTGAAATTAATGGTACAGCTAATCAAGGCGGTAATGATAACCTTATTCCCGTTCTCTCTAGTGAGGAAATAACAATCTATTTAAATGCCATTAATCAAGCCAGAGCTGTACAACAAGACTGCCACTCAGCGGGTATATTCCCTGCCGTTTCTCCTTTATTATGGAATAATCAGCTTTATCAAGCTGCTTATGAACACAGCTATGATTTAGCCACCAGCAATACCTTCTCACATACAGGATCAGGCACAGCCTCTGATTGGACAGGGGTTGCATTAGGCAAGTCAAGCTCTCCAGCGGATCGCATTGAACATTATCATTATCATTGGAGAGGGTATGGGGAAAATATTGCAGCAGGAACTTTCACGAATACAGCCACTATTGCCGTTCAACAATGGCTAGATAGTGATGGTCATTGTGCTAATTTGATGAGTAGTAACCATACCGAGGTCGGAATGGCGATGGTATACAATGCCAGCTCCACCTACACATATTATTGGACACAGAATTTTGCTACACCATAGGTTGTTTTAGAAGTAGATGTTTTTTAATTATATTTCCCCTATGCAATAGGCAATGGCTTTGTTAGGATAGCGCCCAGAGTTGACTGGACAATCGCGCCTTTCTTAAGTATTTGTTTATAACCTTATTAAGAGAGGGGAGGAAAGTCCGGGCTCCATAGGGTAGGACGCCAGATAACGTCTGGACAGCGTGAGCTGATGGCAAGTGCAGCAGAGAGAAGACCGCCTCTTGCTTAGCTTCGTAGAAGTTAAGTGAGAGGTAAGGGTGAAAGGGTGCGGTAAGAGCGCACCGCACAACTGGCAACAGTTTGTGGCAAGGTAAACCCCGTCCGGAGCAAGATCAAATAGGAATACATTGGCGTGACCCGCGTCGTATTCGGGTAGATTGCTTGAGGACTATGGTGACATAGTTCCAGATGAATGATTGTCCACGACAGAACCCGGCTTATAGGTTGACTCTTTTTTTATATCCTGAACCCATGAAGCTATTAGGGACTCAGGTATATTTCAGTTTAAGAGTGTGTACATTACTGAATCTTAGCGCTTAAGTGCGTCTTCTTGATGCGAATATTATTCTAATAATAATATCACTAATTTCCTTACTATCATTATCTTCCGCTCCTCCTTTAGTCGCTTATTATCCATTTAAAAACTTAAAGTAACTTATGAAGTTTTATTTTTAGTTATATGTAACAAAAACAAGTTCTTATTTTTTTCAACTTAGTTGCTCATATCTTTGGTCTAAGTAATTGTCTCGTATAGAAATTCACCGTTATTAGGGATAGACCTATAGAGAGTTGAGGTCTATAATTAGCCATAGTGGGTAGTAGAGGGTATTGATTTCTCTATTTTATATCGAATAGAGCATATAGTAATACCTGAAGGTTACCGAAAGTTGATTCTTAAATTCAATGTATCATAGCAAATGGTGGTTTGATTGCAGTTAATCATGTAATCATGCGGATTGTTGTTTATTACTATCTCTAAAGGAATGAATGGTTTGCTTAGACTCAAAGTAATTTGGAAACTGATAATGTATTAAGAATATTCCTAAATCAGATTTCTTTGTTAAGAGTGAAAGAATATGAGTGGTGCATTATTGTCAGAATTTAAACATACAACTGTTTTGTTACATGAGGCTGTAGAAGCACTAGCAATTAAAGGTAATGGTTTTTATATTGATGCCACCTTTGGTCGTGGTGGTCATTCAAGTTTAATTATTAATCGTTTAAATTGCAGTGGATGTTTGCTACTGATCGATAAAGACCCTCAAGCAATCGCCTATGCGAATAAAAAATATGCCAATGATCCTCGTGTATTCGTTTGGCAAGGTTCATTTAAAGATTTCCCTATTGCATTAGAACAATTCCAAATTAACAGGAAACCTGATGGTTTATTGCTTGATTTGGGGGTTTCATCGCCACAGTTAGATGATGCATCGCGTGGTTTTAGCTTTCAGCGTGATGGTGCGTTAGATATGCGTATGAATCCTGATACGGGTGAAAGTGCCGCTCAATGGTTGAGTTATGCAGAAGAAAAAGAAATTTCAGATGTATTGTGGCAATTTGGAGAAGAACCTTTTTCTCGAAGGATAGCTCGAATGATTGTAAGAGAGCGTAAGCTTGAGCCAATAGAGACAACATTGCGTTTAGCAACAATTGTGGCAAATGCCGTGCCTAAATCGAAACAAAAGAAAGGGAAAAATCCATCGACACGTAGTTTTCAGGCGATTCGTATTTTTATTAATCAAGAATTGGATGATTTGGACGCTTGTTTGAAATATTCGATGCAATACTTAACAAAACACGGACGGATTGTTGTGATTAGTTTTCATTCATTAGAAGACCGAAGGGTTAAACGTTTTTTGAGGGGAAGCTCTTCCTTGCCCAAATTGCCACGAGGCTTACCTGTAATGAATGCTCAGATAGAGCAACTAACAGGGGAAACAGTTGTTTGTAAACTGATTGGCAAGCCGATAAAAGCATCTCAACAGGAGATAGAAAACAACGCTCGCTCACGTAGTGCAATTATGCGAATTGGAGAAAAAATAAGGTGATAGCAACACAGGAGAAAGATGTCTCTGGATGGCAACTTGGGTTGCTAGTATGCTTGTTTGTATCGGTTATTGTTGTCTCCATTATGATTGTCATGCATCGTCATCAATCAAGAGGACTTTTTGTGCAGTCTCAAAAATTGGCTAAACAGTATAATATCTTAATTGCTCAATGGAGTCGTTTAAAATTAGAACAGGGTGTGGTTCTTAATGATATTTATGTTGAGCGCAAAGCCCGTGAAGATTTAGGCATGAGAATACCAAAAGCTAAAAATATTAAAATGGTGAAAGAGTGACGAGAAAGGCAAAAGTATTGAGTACATTGCCTCCTGTTTACAGAGGGCGGCGTTTTTCGTTACTCGCTATTTTATTGTCACTTATTTGCGTGTTGTTATTACGTGCAGGATATCTGGAAATTTATCAGCAACAGTGGTTGCAAAAACAGGCGGATAAACGACAAGTACGCGTTATTTCTGTGCCTCCCTATCGAGGAATGATTGTTGATCGTCATGGAGAATCTTTAGCAATCAGTTCGCCCGTTGTCTCTGTTTGGTGTAATCCTAAAAAACTATTTCGTCTTCGTGATGCTTTAGTAAAAGGAACGAAAAGTAATGATGAAAAAGAGGTGTTATTGGCAAAAGCGCGTTTAGATGAAATGGATATAGGGTTACAAAAAGTAGCGGAATATTTAAAGATAGAGGCCTCTAAATTACAACAAAAATTACGAAAAAATAAAAAAAAGCAATTTTTATATTTGGCACGGCAAATTCCACCTGAAATTTCAGAAGATATTGCAAATTTAAACTTACCTGCAATCAGTAGCACCTCTGAATATCGACGTTTTTATCCAATGGGAGAGGCCTTATCGCATGTGATAGGTTTCACTAATATTGATGATAAAGGTGTTGAAGGTATAGAACGCGCTAAAAATCAGGTATTAGCTGGTGAATATGGGAAAAAACGAGTAGTGCGTGATGGACGTGGTCGCTTAATTGAAAATATTGAACAAATTAAAGAAATGAAGCCTGGTCAAGAAGTAAAGTTAAGTATTGATAAGCGGATACAATTTCAAACCTATAAAGAACTAAAAGGGACGGTCTATAAACTAAAGGCGAAAGCAGGTTCAATGGTAGTGCTTGATGCATATACTGGCGAAATTTTAGCTATGGCAAATATGCCCGGTTTTAATCCTAATGTCCGTGCGGAATTAAAACCTTATCGCTATCGTAACCGTGCAATAATGGATGCTTTTGAGCCTGGTTCAACGATTAAGCCATTTACTATTGCAGCGGCATTAGAAGAACGGGTTATTGGTTCAAGGGTACAAATAGATACATCGCCAGGTTATTTAACCATCGGCAAGACAAAAATTCATGACCATAAAAATTATGGCTCAATGACGTTGGATAAAATATTAGCCAAATCAAGCAATGTCGGTGCAAGTAAAGTAGCGCTGTTGATGAAAGCCAGTGGACATTGGAAATTTCTTAGCCGAATTGGTTTTGGACGCCGACCCAATGCAGGGTTTTCAAATGAATCTGAAGGGAAATTATCCTATTACGATACTTGGGGGCATAGGGAGCGCGCTTCTATTGGTTATGGCTACGGTATTTCCACCAGTTTATTGCAACTTGCTCATGCCTATACGGTATTTGCAACAGGTGGAGTGCTTTATCCTGTCACCATTTTTAAGAGAGAAAATAAAGCATTAGCAGGGCAACGCATTATGAAAGAAGTCAATGCAAAGGCTGTGTTAAGAATGTTGACCTCCGTTGTGAGTAAAAATGGTACAGGAAACAATGCCAAAGTTGACGGCTATTATGTGGCAGGAAAAACAGGAACCGCCTATAAGTTTATGAATAAGCGTTATCGTAAAGATAAGAAAATAGTTAGTTTTGTTGGTATTGCGCCTGTTTCAAATCCTCGTATTGTGGTTGCGGTAATGATCAATGAACCTAAAGTAAAAAGGGCAACAGGTGGTCGTTTAGCCGCTCCTGTTTTTTCTAAAATTATGGCAAGCACCTTGAGAATATTGGATATCCCCCCTGATAATTTACCTGATTTAAAGCAAGCAAAACGTAATAATATAGAGGGGACTTCATGAATAAACAACCCTTCGCCTCTTTGTTATCCGTTCTTGATGGTTTTGTTGATAGGGTTAAACTAAACGGTTTAGCGGATTTACAAATAACGGGAATGACGCTAAATAGCCATTCAGTGAAAAAAGGTATGCTCTTTGTTGCCTTAAAAGGGACGCAAACTCATGGTCTACACTATGCACTAAATGCACAGCAACAAGGTGCGATTGCTGTGGTATGGGAATCTGATGCTAACTTAGAGACAAACAAACAGAGAAAGACTCAATTATTAAATAATCTATCAATTCCTAGTATCGAAATAAAAAATTTATCAACACTCCTAGGTGAAATTGCAAAGCGTTACTATCAAATACGAGACAATAAAGGGCAAATAAAACCAAACTATGGTCTAAAGGTTATTGGTGTGACAGGAACGGATGGTAAAACAACAGTATCTCATTTTATTGCTCAAGCAATGAATGCATTAGCTGTTGATAAAACTGCGATTATTGGAACACTAGGAATTGGTTTGATTGACAATTTAAAAAAATCCACACAAACAACACCTGATATTCTAACAGTGCATAAAACATTAAATCAGTTAGCGAATGACGGCATTGAAATCGTCGCAATGGAGGTGTCATCTCATGCTTTGGACCAAGGGCGTGTTGATGGGATTGAGTTTGATACCGCAATCTTAACAAACTTAACTCGTGATCACCTTGATTATCATGGTACTGTTAAAAAGTATGCTAAGGCAAAGGAAAAGCTGTTTTTACGCCCCGAATTAAACAGTATAGTGTTAAATCAAAATGATACTTTTAGCCAGCATATTATTAATAAACTTAAGCAGTCCGATAGCGATAAAGAGTGTTTGTGTTATCTAGTGAGGTCTGCTGATTTAGATAATGATCAAGGGGCTGAGTTAATTGCTCGAAATGCCCGTTTCACCCATCAAGGAATTGAAGCACAGGTATCTTTTTCTAGTCAGAAAGGCGTGCTAAAAGTAGGTGTTATAGGCTGGTTTAATCTCAGTAATTTACTGGCAACCTTGGCAACAATGCTTAGCTTAAAGATAAAATTTTCTGATGCACTTGAAGCATTAAATAAAGTCAAAACCGTGTCAGGTCGTATGGAGCCTATTGCTTCAAAGGATAGATTGGTTGTGGTTGATTATGCACATACTCCTGCTGCATTAGAATCGGTTTTAAAAGCTTTACGTCATCATACTGAACAACGTCTTATTTGTGTGTTTGGTTGTGGTGGTGATCGTGATAAAGGCAAACGTCCTTTAATGGCTAAAATAGCAGAACAAAATGCAGATAGCATTATTGTGACTGATGATAACCCCCGTACTGAAGATCCAAAAGGAATTATGAGTGATATTACAGCAGGATTTACACACCCAAAGAATATACTGATTCAGCATGATCGTGCTAAAGCAATTCGCAATGCCATCTCACAAGCCAAAGCAGGTGATGTGGTCTTGATTGCAGGAAAAGGGCATGAGAAGGTACAGATTTTTGCTCATAGAAGCGAACTTTTTGATGATCGACAGCAAGTGCTAGAAGCATTGCAGGAGTTGACAGTATGACGTGGCTAGGGCTTGAAGAAATAGCAAAGCTGGCTGGGGGAGTGTTGCAGGGCGAAAATAGAGCCGTAAACTCAATCTCTACTGATTCTAGAACAGTGCAAAAAGATCAATTATTTATCGCCTTAGTGGGTGAAAATTTTGATGGGCATGATTTTATTGCGTCAATCACAAATAAAGCCGCAGCCGTCTTTGTGCATAAAAAAATGGACTGTGATATTCCACAAATTATTGTAGAAGATACTATAAAAGGGCTTGGTTTGTTCGCAGCCGCTTGGCGTAAACAATTTACAAAACCTCTGATTGGTCTAACAGGTAGCAATGGAAAAACCACAGTGAAAGAAATGATCGCTGCTATTTTAGCGACTAAAGGTAATGTAATGGCGACATTTGGTAATCTCAATAATGATATTGGGATGCCTCTGACGCTTTTAAGATTACGCGATAAGATCGATTATGCTGTCATCGAAATGGGAGCTAATCATTTTAATGAAATTGATTATTTAACCCATATTGCCAAGCCTGATGTGGCACTTTTAAACAATGCAGGTGTAGCACATTTAGAAGGTTTTGGTGATGTAAGAGGTGTTTCGCGCGCTAAAGCAGAGATTTTTAAGGGGTTGAGTAAAGAAGGTATAGCAATTATCAATAGGGATGATCAATATGCTGATTATTGGTTGTCCTGCAATAAAGATAGAAAAACCATTACTTTTGGTTTTGATGATCAAGCTAATCTAAAGGGTAAATCAACTTGTGATGGTTTATTAATTCAAGCTGGAGATCAACAACAACTAGTCAACTTAGCATTGCTTGGACATCACAATGCAATGAATGCATTAGCAGCAAGTGCAGCCGCAATAGCTGTAGGGGTAGATTTGATTGCTATTAAACAGGGATTGGAAAGTTTGCAACCAGTAAAAGGACGGCTTGCGCCTGTAACAAGCAGCGAAGGGCTTCAGATTATTGATGATACTTACAATGCTAATCCCAATTCAACTCGCGCCGCTATCGATGTTTTAGCGGAGCAAAAAAAGAGCAAACGCATCTTAGTACTCGGTGATATGGGAGAATTGGGCAATAACACCGCTCAGTTGCACGCTGAGATTGGTGTGTATGCAAAAGCAAAAGGAATTGAAGCACTTTATTGTCTTGGTAATAACAGCAAACAAGCCTGTGAAAAATTTGCTGAAAATGGGTTCGCTTTTGATGCGATTGAGCCGTTATTAATTGCTTTGCAGCAAAAAATAGAGCAGACACGAAAACAGCAACCACAAACAAAGCATAAGCAAAGCGTGACAATATTGGTTAAAGGGTCTAGATCAATGAAAATGGAACGTGTGGTAGAGGCATTAAGTCATCTACAAGAAGGAGTAGATGATACTCATAATGGGGAAAATATTGTGGAGACTAGACTATGTTAGTAGCACTTGCAGAATGGTTGTCAGAATCTTATAGCTTTTTTAATGTTTTTCAGTATATTACTCTGCGTTCAATTATGGCTGTGTTAACGGCATTAGGAATTTCCCTGATGTTAGCCCCTTTAATGATACGTCGTTTGACAGAATTAAAGATTGGACAAAGTATTCGTGATGATGGACCGCAATCTCATTTAGTGAAATCAGGAACTCCTACAATGGGAGGGGCATTAATTTTGCTCGCTATTGCAGTGTCCACTTTACTCTGGGGTGATTTAAGCAATCATTATATATGGATTGTTTTATTTGTAACCCTAGGTTCAGGTTTAGTGGGTGGGATTGATGATTATATTAAATTGAAATATGGCAATAGCAAAGGACTATCAGCCAAAATAAAATATCTGAGCTTATCACTGATTGCCTTTATTGCAGCAACGATATTGTTTATTACCGCCAATAGCAATATAGAAACAACACTTTACTTCCCCGTCTTTAAAGATTGGTTTTGGGATATGGGATGGTTATTTATTCCGTGGACTTACTTAGTCATTGTTGGTAGTAGCAATGCGGTCAATTTGACGGATGGGCTTGATGGTCTAGCGATTATGCCGACCATTATGGTGGCGGCAGCTTTGGGTATTTTTGCCTATTTAACAGGTAATATAGTCTTTGCGAGTTATTTAGGGATTCCCTATGTACATAATGCAGGTGAAATTACTATTTTTTGTGGCACTATTTTTGGTGCAGGATTAGGTTTTTTATGGTTTAACAGTTATCCCGCGCAGGTTTTTATGGGTGATGTTGGCGCATTGGCATTAGGAGCAGCATTAGGTGTCATAGCGGTTGTAGTGCGCCAAGAAATTGTATTAGCGGTTATGGGCGGTGTTTTTGTCATGGAAGCCATATCAGTTATTTTACAGGTAGCTTCTTTCAAAGTGACAGGACGACGTATTTTTAGAATGGCCCCTATACATCACCATTTTGAGTTAAAAGGTTGGGCAGAGCCAAAAGTGATTGTTCGTTTTTGGATAATTACCATTGTGTTAGTCTTGATTGGCTTGGCAACTTTGAAAGTACGTTAAATTTTATCATATTAACATTGTAATATAGATTATAAATGAACGAGGTAACTGAAAAACAAATAACATGGGATACTTTAGTTGTTGGTTTAGGAACAACAGGATTATCTGTAGTGCGTTATTTGGAGGATCAACAACGAGATTTTGCAGTGACGGATAGTCGAACCTCTCCACCAAAAAAAGAGGTATTCACTCAAAATTACCCTCATAGACCCTATTATTTTGGTTGTTTTAATGAACGTGTATTTTTACAAGCAAAGCAGTTGATTGTAAATCCTGGTATTGCTGTTGCCACTAAAGAAATTCAGCTAGCAAAAGAAAAGGGGGCTGAAATAATTGGTGATATAGAACTATTTGTACGTGAAGCAAAAGCACCTGTGATCGCAATAACAGGTTCTAATGGTAAAACAACCGTCACTACACTGTTGCAGTTAATGGCAAAGAAATCACAGATTGCGGCACAAACAGGTGGCAATATTGGGACACCTGCATTGGATTTATTGATTGCGGAGAATGCAAAAAAAACAGAGTTGTATATTTTAGAGCTATCTAGTTTTCAATTAGAAACAACCCCTTCGCTAAAGGCAAAAGTCGCGGTTGTTCTAAATATTAGTGAAGACCATTTAGATCGCTACGAGGATATGGAGCATTACACAGCAACGAAAGGGTTGATTTATACTAACTGCGAATATTGCATCGTGAATCGTGATGACCCTGTTGCCCTGACATTAGCAAAGGGAAAAAAAAGTCTATCTTTTGGTTTAGATGAACCAAATCAAGGTCATTATGGTTTACGTCAAAAAGAGAATAAAACATGGTTAGCCAAAGGTGATCAGTATTTATTACCCATTGATAGGATGAAATTGATAGGAAAGCACAATCAGGCGAATGCATTAGCAGCCTTAGCAATGGGTGAGATTGCAGGTTTAAAGCAATCTGCTATGCTGGAGGTATTGACAGAATATTCAGGCATGGAGCACCGTACCCAATGGATTGCTAAAATAGCTGAGGTAGATTGGTATAATGATTCAAAAGGAACCAATGTGGGGGCAACCTTGGCGGCACTTGAGGGGCTAGATGGATTCATTGTATTAATTTTAGGAGGTCAAGGAAAAGATGCAGATTTTTCACCCTTAAAGGAGGCTATAAAGAATAATGCGCGAGCTGTGGTATTAATAGGTCAAGATGCTGATTTAATTTCAGCCGTCTTAGAGGGTATTGTACCTGAGGTGAATGCAACGAACATGGCAGATGCGGTAGAGCTAGCAGCAACATTGGCAAAAAAAGGCGATAAAGTTTTATTATCCCCTGCCTGTGCAAGCTTTGATATGTTTGCGAACTATCAAGTACGTGGTAATGAGTTTATTGATTGTGTCAATCGCTATAAACAGCAACAGGAGGGGTTATGTCGATAATGCAACAGCTATCAAAATGCAATCCCTTGATAAACTTTCAGCCGAGTTGGGAGCGTTATGTTGATCGTGAACTTTTAGTGGCATTATTTGTACTTATTGGATTGGGCTTTGTGGTGATGGTATCAGCCTCTGTTGCTGTGGCTGAAAAAAACTATGGTAATGCCTATTATTTTTTAAATAGGCAATCTATTTTTTTACTATTCGGTAGTATGGCTGGATTTGCTATTTATCAGGTAAAAATTTTATTTTGGCAAAATTTAGGGGCTAGATTATTACCAATTATTGTTTTTTTACTTATTTTAGTATTAATTCCAGGCATTGGTAGAGAAGTCAATGGCAGTTATCGATGGTTTAGTGTTGCTGGTTTCAGTTTTCAAATTTCAGAATTTGCTAAATTAGGTGTCATTGTCTATATGTCAGGTTATTTACTACGACATGGAAAAAATCTAGCACAATCAGCTTCTTTAGTACCATTGATCGTGCCACTGATGGTTTTAGCTTTAATCGATGTTTTGTTGATGCTAGAGCCTGATTTTGGTAGTACTGTTGTAGTGACGGCAACCGTTATTGCTATGTTATTTTTAGGCGGGGTGAAATCCTCACGGATAATAGTGTTAGTAAGTAGCATGGTCATGCTTGCGATACCGTTGGCAATGATGGGGTATCGTGGTGCAAGAATTGTTGCTTATCTTGACCCTTGGGCAAATGCTTCGGGGAAGGCTTATCAAACAGTGCACGCACTGATGGCAGTTGGTGATGGAGGTTGGTTTGGCGCAGGTTTAGGTGGAGGAGTGCAAAAACTATTTTATTTGCCTGAAGCACATAACGATTTTGTTTTTGCAGTTTTAGCAGAAGAGTTTGGTTTTATAGGTATTATTTTTACATTATTTCTGTTTGCTTGGGTGGTACAACGCGCTTTTGTGATTGGATTTAATGCCGATAAGGTTAAGTTGCACTTTGCAGCCTATATTGCTTATGGGATTGGTTTTTGGATTGGGTTTCAATCCTTGTTTCATATAGGGGTGAATTTAGCCTTATTACCGCCAAAGGGATTGACTTTGCCACTAATTAGTTACGGAGGTAGTAGTATTCTTGTCACCTTGATTGCAATGGCATTTTTAATGCGTGTGCATCGTGATACACAAATAGCATTATTTGGCTTATCACCAAGAGAATTTGTTAAGCAGAAAAAGCGTAAAGTCTCAATAAAAAAGAAAGTGAATAAACGTACTCCTGTAAAAAGGACAGTAAAAAAACGCCGTAGTGCGGTAACACGAAAGAAGCAATAAGGAAGTTCCAAGCAATGAGTTTACTCATCTTACTTGTCCTTTTATCCCTGTTTGAATCATCTCAATCGTTGTATAGAACAACAACTGTGCGCTTCTTGAGATATTCTACTTAGAAACAAAAAAATAGCACAATATGGGTAGATTCATTACTTGAAACTTCCTAAATTAACCTTTTTTAAAGAATGTAATAAATTATTGGAAAAGAGAAAATATGTTAAATAAGCGACCTATATTAGTGACAGCAGGAGGAACTGGAGGGCATGTCTATCCTGGTTTAGCTGTGGCGCGTGCGCTTATTGAGCAAAATATTCCTGTTATTTGGATGGGAACGCATAAAGGGCTAGAAGCACGAGTAATTCCTGCGGCAGGGATTGAAATGGCATGGTTGGATGTTAATGGTCTTCGTGGTAAAGGATTGACAGCCTTATTGGTTGCACCAATAAATCTAGTCAGAGCATTATTTCAATCAATAAAAATTATGCGTCAGCATCGTCCTGTTGCAGTATTAGGAATGGGAGGTTTTGTTGCAGGTCCAGGTGGTTTAGTGGCTTCTCTAATGGGGATACCCGTTATTATTCATGAACAAAATGCAATTGCAGGTTTAACCAATAAATTATTGAGTCGTTTTAGTAAAAAAATATTAGAAGGCTTTCCGCAAACCTTTGGCAATGATTCAGGATCAACCAAACAAAGCAAAATCATTGCAGTGGGTAATCCAGTAAGAAAAGATATTAGTGAGATAGTCTCCCCTGAAAAGCGGCTAATAACGCGAAAAGGTGCAAGCCGATTATTAATTATTGGTGGGAGTCTTGGAGCACAGGCGCTTAATGAAACAGTGCCACAAGCTTTAGCAATATTGGATAAAAAAAGTCGCCCTATTGTGCGTCATCAAGCAGGAAAAGACAAAGATGAAACAACACGTGCAGATTATAAAGCAGTTGGTGTTGATGCCACCGTTACCCCCTTTATTGAGGATATGGCCGAAGCGTATGAATGGGCTGATTTAATTATCTGTCGTGCAGGCGCATTAACCATTGCTGAGGTGGCTGCGGCAGGTTTGGCTTCTATTTTAGTGCCTTACCCTTATGCAGTGGACGACCATCAAAGTGCAAATGCTGCTTATTTGGCAGATAACGATGCTGCTATTTTAATGCCACAAACAAAATTTACTAAAAAATCAGCAAGCGAAATATTACAGTCTTTACTAAGCGATAGAGAAAGATTATTAGATATGAGTATAAAAGCGAGAGCATTAGCAAAACCAACCGCTACCGCCGAAGTTGCCGCTATTTGTGCACAATTGGCAACTTATGCGTTTGATAAAAATTTTACTACAGAAAAAAGTGGGGAGAAAAAGGCATGAGGGCAAAAACAGATCTCGCCCGACAACGCATTAAACATGTTCATTTTGTCGGTATTGGTGGTGCGGGTATGGGAGGAATTGCTGAAGTTATTGCTAATATTGGTTTTTCTGTTAGCGGCTCAGACATTGCTGAAAATTCAATGACCCATCGTCTATCAAGTATTGGTATTAGCGTTTACAAAGGGCATCATGAAAAAAATATTCAAGGTGCGAATGTGGTGGTTGTGTCCTCTGCAATTGATGAAGCAAATCCTGAGATTATAGCGGCACGGGAAAGCAATATTCCCGTTGTACCCCGTGCAGAAATGTTAGCTGAAATCATGCGTTTTAGTAATGGCATTGCCGTTGCAGGGACTCATGGTAAAACAACCACAACCAGTTTAGTGACCAGTCTACTAGCCGAAGCAGGTTTAGATCCTACTTTTGTGATAGGGGGTAAACTTAACAGCAGTGCGTGTAATTCAAGATTAGGCACGGGGGAGTATCTCGTTGCAGAAGCCGATGAAAGTGATGCTTCCTTTTTATTGCTCAAACCGATGATTTCTATCGTGACTAATATTGATGCGGATCATTTATCAACCTATGACGGTGATTTTGAAAAGCTAAAAACCACCTTTGTTGAGTTTTTACATCATCTACCCTTTTATGGTTTAGCTATTTTATGCGTCGATGATGAACATATTTGTGATATTTTACCAAAAGTAACACGCACTATTGTCAGTTATGGGATTCATTATCCTGCTGATATTAGAGCAATGGATCTTCATTATGATGCAACGCAAAGTTATTTTACTGTATTACGCGAAGGTAAAAATAGTTTAGATATTACCTTAAATATGCCAGGTGAGCATAATGTACAAAACGCATTAGCTGCCATTGCAGTGGCAACAGAAATAGGTCTGACTGATGAAGCAATCATCAATGGTTTAAAAAAATTCCAAGGTGTGGGGCGACGTTTTGAATTTCATGGGGATATACAAACGTCACAAGGCTTGGTGACTCTAGTGGATGATTATGGGCATCATCCAACCGAAATGAAAGCAACTATGCAAGCAGTGCGAACGGCATGGCCAGATCGTCGTATGGTGGTTTTATTTCAACCGCATCGTTTTACTCGAACACGAGATTTATTTGAAGATTTCTCAATAGTTTTATCAGAACCTGATGTATTGTTGTTAATGGATGTGTATGCCGCATCCGAACAACCTATAGCAGGAGCCGATGGGCGATCATTAGCACGCTCCATTCATAATCGAGGACAAGTGAGTCCTGTTTTTATTAAAAACGAAGAAGATATTGAGACGATGTTATTAGGTCAGTTAGAAGACGGTGACATTTTGTTGACTTTAGGGGCAGGGAATATCGGTGCTATTTCTGCCAGTCTTCCTAATCGATTATCAGCACAACGGGGATTGCTATGATAGAGAAACATTTTGGAAAAGTGGCGGTCTTAATGGGGGGCTGGGCTGCTGAAAGAGAGGTCTCTCTTAATAGTGGAGCAGCCGTCCTTGAAGCATTACAGGCACAGGATATTGACGCACATGGCGTTGATGCTGACCGAAATGTGCTCACAATGCTAAAAAAAGAGAAATTTGATCGAGTTTTCAATATCATGCATGGTCGTGGTGGTGAAGATGGAAATATTCAAGGCGCATTGGATATTTTGCAAATTCCTTATACAGGCTGTGGTGTTATGGCATCCGCTCTTAGCATGAATAAGTTAATGACCAAGCGAATTTGGTTAGGTGCTAACTTGCCAACCCCTGCTTATGAGGTATTAACAGCGGATAGCGATTTTATCGCAATTGTTAATAAACTAGGTTTGCCGATTATGGTGAAACCTGGCAATGAAGGTTCTAGTATTGGCATGACAAAGGTGAAACACCCAGAGCAATTGCAAAAAGCCTATGAACATGCAGCTCAATACGATTCATTGGTACTTGCCGAACAATGGGTGAGTGGTGATGAGTACACGATTACTTTATTAGGTGAAGATATATTGCCTGTGATTCGATTAGAAGTGCAAAGTGATTTTTATGACTATGAAGCAAAGTATAAATCAGATCAGACAAAATATTATTGCCCCTGTGGTTTGAAAGATGAAGAGGAAAAAGAGTTACAAGCATTAGCAAAACTTGCTTTTCAAGCAGTGGCAATAAATGGCTGGGGGCGCGTAGATGTCATACGTGATCAAAAAGGCAAGTTTTGTTTAATTGAAGTTAATACAGTCCCAGGAATGACCGATCATTCTTTAGTACCAATGGCTGCTGAGGCAGCTGGGATTAGTTTTGAGCAGTTAGTTTTGCGTATTTTAGAAACTTCTATTTGATTTTTAAAATTTGTCAAGAAATAAGGATAGCTGGTGAGAAAAAAGAAAGCACAAGTGACAAGAAGAGGCGCGATTAAAAAGAAAGCACAGGTGACAAGAAGAGGTGCCACTAAGAAGAGGATAGTTGTTAAAGGACGCTCTTTGCCTAAAAATCTTAAACTTCCCAATATAAATTGGAAAGTCATTACTTTGTTATTTTTGCTTGTTTTTCCTTTTTTAATAGTGGCAATGGTGCGTCATTGGATAGAAAAACCAGAAAATTTAATGATTAAGTCAGTAGAAATAAGAGGGAATTTAAAATATTTAGATAGATTAGAGTTACAACCTATTATTGCACCTTTTGTAAAAACAAATTTGTATTTGCTGGATAAAGAAAATTTAGAAAATGAAATAGAATTTAATCATTGGGTGTATTCTGCTTCATTGGTCAGTATGTGGCCTGATACGTTGATAGTCAAAATACATGAGCAACAACCCATTGCTTTTTGGGGTAATGAAGGAATGATTAATGAGTTTGGCGAGGTAATTGATGTGGATCTCCCTCAGCTAAGAAATAAATTACCAATACTATACAGCCCTTTTGATAAAGGACGTGAAATGGTAGAAAATTATGTAAAAATTCGTCAATGGATGAAAAATTTTCCTGTTGATATTGTAAAGTTTACAGAGGATAAACGTAGTTCTTGGTTGTTGACATTAGCCAATGGCATTAAAGTAAAGGTCGGTCGACAAGAACATAAGCGCCGTTTACGACGTTTTATTGTTGGCTATAGTAAGGGATTAGTTGGACAGGTAAAAAAAATAGATACCGTGGACCTACGGTATACCAATGGTTTTGCTGTAAAATGGATATAGTTGACGTTGTTTTATAGATATTATTAGCGCTAAAAAGATTAAAGGAAAGGAAAAAATGTCAGAGAATGAAGATACAGACATGATTGTTGCCCTTGATATTGGAACATCAAAGGTAGTCGCGCTGATTGGAGAAATATCCAACGAGGGTCGTTTGGATATTGTTGGGATTGGTAAATACCCTGCACGAGGAATGAAAAAAGGTGTAGTGGTCAATATCGAGTCAACTATTGAGTCAATTCAACATGCAGTAGAAGAAGCGGAATTAATGGCAGGCGTTAATATTAATTCGGTTTATGCTGGTATTGCAGGTAGCCATATTCATAGTCTCAATTCGCACGGTATTGTAGCGATTAAAGACCGTGAAGTAAGCGAAGCGGATATGGATCGGGTTTTAGATGCAGCAAGAGCAGTAGCAATTCCCGCAGATCAGCGTATTCTACACGTATTGCCACAAGATTTTATTATTGATAATCAGGAAGGTATACGTGATCCTGTGGGGATGGCAGGGGTTCGTTTAGAAGCCAGAGTGCATCTAGTAACAGGTGCTCAAAGTGCGGCGCAAAATATTGTTAAATGTGTAGAGCGTTGTGGGCTGGATGTTGATGACATTATTTTAGAACAAGTCGCTTCAAGTTTTGCCGTTTTGCAAGATGATGAAACAGAATTAGGAGTTTGCATGGTAGATATTGGTGGTGGAACCAGCGATATTGCTATTTACCTTAATGGAGCGATTCAGCATACAGCTGTGATTCCAATAGCAGGTGATCAAGTAACCAATGATATTGCGGTTGCTGTTCGTACTCCCACCCCCTTTGCGGAAAAATTGAAAATAAATTATGGTTATGCACTGCGACAATTAGCACCAGAGGATGAAGTTATAGAAGTACCAGGAGTGGGTGAACGAGAGCCTCGTGGTTTGTCAGCACAGACATTAGCATCTGTTATTGAACCACGTTATGAAGAATTATTTTCACTTATTTTAGCCGAAATCAGACGCAGTGGATTTGAAGATAGAATTGGTGCAGGTATTGTATTAACAGGAGGCTCCTCAAAAATAAAAGGAGCGGTTGATTTGGCAGAAGAAATTTTTCATATGCCTGTGCGAATAGGAATGCCAGGTAATATTGGTGGTTTAAAAGGTGAAGTGACTAATCCGTTACATTCAACAGGTGTTGGGTTATTGTTGTATGGTGTAAAACAGCAAGCTCAAGGAGGACGACGTGGTGCTTATGAAGCGCGAGTTAGTAGCGAGAATTTATGGGAAAGGTTGAAAAATTGGTTCAATAGTAATTTATAGAAATCAATAATAGCATAAGAATTGTAAGGTTTTTTTGGATAGTCTTAATAAGCAGGTTTTAATGCTTTTTAGTATAAAAAA
>WGBH01000224.1 GCA_015494435.1 Thiotrichaceae bacterium
GTTGCATAAAATCCTTTAAATCTTGTTTAGCTTCCTCCATTTTGCTATCCACATTGATAGACAGCCACCAATCTTGATCACTTTGAGGACGAAAACGTAAACGATCTATTTCACAAATGGTATAAATACCTACCCATTGACCGTTGATTTTCAATGATAAATCGGGATTAAACAGATAATGCCCTGTTCTTAGGCGTACAAATAATTTCCGATTGTAGCGCTCTTTACGACCAATTTCGTTTTTTGCCAGAATACTTGTTACATAAGCCCGTTTTTTGCGTCGTGGTGGTAACACATCATCAGGGAAATGTTCAATCGCTTGTAAAATATCACCTGCTTGAAAACCTTCATAATTCAGTAGTTTTTCTGGAATTACACGGTAAAATAATGAAATTAACAGATTCAGTATGACAAATTCCATTAGGTGATTGCCAAGTTTTAGTAAACGCCCATCAATTTGAATGCTTAAACTATCAGGTGTCAGTTGATGATAAATCGTACTCAATGCTTGTTTGGCGTATTTTTTATCTTTTGTGGCTTGAGTGAGCGCAATTTGTAGTGCATTACGTAGATTATTATCTACCAACTCAGGATCAGGTGTGTGTTCTGCTAAGGCTTTAATTAAATCAATATTGCCTAACCATACCGCGACCATTAACGGTGTTTGATTAAATGGTGTACGATAATCAACGCCAAATTTACGCACCTGAGTCATCACTGCATTGGGTTTTTTCGCCTGATAAGGCATAAAATATTTTTGCATTAATAATTTCATACCCTTTTCAGGATAATTTGCAGGTTTAAAATTAACCGCTGCTAAATCAGCAAGGTATTGCGAATCTTCATACACTAAGGCATATTCAAATAGGGCTAATTTGGCCTTCTTATTTTGTTGTTTAATGGCATCATCGTACAGAGTTTGTAAGTTTTCGCCCTCATAAACTGTCCAAGACGGTGTTTCTTGCTTGAGAATTTCACGACGAATACGCTCAGCCTGTTCTTTTTTACCTTGCAATTCAAGTTTATGCGCTTCACGTTGCCATTCGTCTAAGCTGGAGTTTTGATTCGCTAAATCCAGATGATCCAGTGCATTATTCAAGCCTAAGACACTCAGCAGACGTTGTTTATTATCGGCTTCAATCCAGTATAGGTTTTTCACTGCACGAGTAAGAGCGACATATAAGGCATTAATATAAAATTTATATACTTCCAATGACTTGTCGGTTTTATCTTTGGCACGGGCATATTTCAATTCACCTTGTAAGTCTTCTTTATTAATACCTGTACTGATCTCACGAAAGCGTTTATCTTCAGCAGTGATAAAGTTATAGAGAATAATATTTTCATATTCCAATCCTTTGGCTTCTTGAATAGAAAAGACCAATGGCGTATTAAAATGGCGTTTTGCTTGTGCTTTTTGCTGTGGATGCATCACAATCACTGCAAAGCGAGTTGAAGTACGAGTTTTAGCATCAAGCTCATTGCGAATGGTGTCTTTGTCTTGTAAGTAAATCACGTTGCCATCAACATGCCCATTGCTTTTAACCAGATAATTACTTTCTTTATCAATTGAACCAAAGCGGGCATTTTTTAATAATAAAATACGGTTGGCAATTTCGGTTACATCAGGCGAGTTACGATAGTTGGTATGTAAAATACGAATTAAATCGACACTATGTTGCAAATTGCCTTGTTCATGAAATAAGCTTTTTACTTTGCTCCATGAGAAAAAGTTTGGATGGACAATCTGATTAGAATCCCCACAGAGTAAAAAATCACTGGCGTTATGCAACGATTGCAAAATCAAAAACAACTGAATATTGGTTAAATCCTGCACCTCATCAACCACCACAAAATCATAACGGGGTGTTAAGCGACTTAGATACTGGTGACTAATAATATTGTCATCATAGCATTTGTTTTCGTCTAAGAACTGCAAATAACGCTCAAAAATATCGTACACTAGCGCACGTTCATTGGCTAAAAAAATTGATTGCTTAACGCCTAAATTAAGATAATCCTCACGGCTTAGCCATGCACACTCAACCGATGGCCCTGTTA
>WGBH01000225.1 GCA_015494435.1 Thiotrichaceae bacterium
AGATGTGTATAAGAGACAGGTAAAAAAATCATTCATTACAACCTCGATAATATCAATATTATCAATAACTTCAGCAATGACAACAACTTCTGCGAAAGATGTTAAATTTCCTGACACAATAAAACTAGAAGGCATAGCACAAAATCCTGAAGGGATTGAATATAATAAGGATGATTATACCTTTTTATTATCTTCACTAAATGCCAAGCCGATTATTAAAGTTAACTTTGACGGCACATTTAAACCATTTACTAGTGGTGAAAAATTTCCTTTATCGACAGCGGGTCTACAAATTGATAATAAACGAAATAGACTATTAGTTGCAGGATTTAATGGCACAGAAATAATGGACAAGGATCCTAAAACTAAAGGCACAGCTCATTTAAGAATTTATAATCTTAAAACAGGTGTTCTTGAAAAAGATATTGATTTATCCCCTCTGGCCCCTAAAGCCAATGCCTATTTTGCCAATGATGTTGCAGTCGATGAAGCGGGGAACGCTTATATTTCTGATTGGTATGCAAGAGTTGTTTATAAAGTTGATTTAAACGGAAAAGCAAGTCTTTTTTGGCGTAATGAGACAGGGATAGCCAGTGGAGCAAATGGTCTGGATTTCCATCCAGATGGTTATTTATTAGTCTCTCTATTGAGTGTAAACAACAAAGGGCTTTATACAAATTATGGCTTAGTTAAAATTCCAGTCGATAATCCTAAATCAGCAAAACTTGTCAATATTCCAAATACAGGTTTCACAGGTTTTGATGGTATGGTAATGACTGCTAAAGGAACGGTGATTGGTGTAACAAATAATGGTAAAACTGCAGGTGGTAATACATTAGTTGAATTATCAGGAAAGAATAACTGGGAATCTGCTGAAATAATCAATTCTAAAGCAATACCAGCTAGTACAACAGTGGCATTAACGCCAAGTGGTAAAGATTACATTATTAATCAAGATTTTTCTGATAATTTTGCAAAAACTTGGACAATACAAGGCATTAAATTCTAATTATATTAAGCAAGTACGACCGACTGAGTATATTACTTCGTTGGGCTAGTGTTAGAGTAAAACCACCGAATATAGAAAAGTGTATTCGGTGGTAAAGGAGAGAGGATAATAAACGCGATTTTATTATTCCGATCCGATCTTAATTCGGGTTAACTAAATATAAAACTCAACCCTGTTCCTTTCAAATTAGTTTTACACCAATGATCAAATGCCTTAGTTTGTTCAGGTGAAAAATAATTTTTCCAGTCACCAACCACTCCTTTGCGATAAAAAGATTTATTCTTTTTCATGGTTTGAGCTTTATGTTTTTCAATTGCACCAATCTGATTTTTTTTCATTGCTTCAAAAGTACAGGCTGCAGCGACTTCTTGCTGTTCTGTCACAGACAGTGAATATTTTAAAAAATGACTGATAGTACCAACTTCTTTTTGTAAATCTTTTTTTAATGCTTCATAAGTGATAAATAGCACATTATCATCATCTTTATGTTCCCACCATTGTAATACCCAATCAAAGTATGAACCACCAAATCCTTTACCCTTCATAAAAAGAGTAAGAAAATCATCCCAACTTCCATTAAAATCAAACATTTTCATATTGCTAAGAAAATTAAATTGTGACACTGCAACATCTTTAGGATTGCGAGCAACTACAATATATTTTAATGTTGCACTAGGGTGATTAGGGGCAAAACGATAGGGTAAATGGCTGTACATAGCTCGCGGAGAGGGTAGGAGTGCTAATTCCTCAGGTGCTGTACGATCTAAAAAAGGAATACCACCAATATAAAAGTCATTTTCTGTGTTTTGTAGGGACACTTTTTTCCTAATTTGATCTGTAATATAACTTACCCAATGTGTCCCTGATTTAGGATATGTCATGATGAGAAGATCATCGTTTCGTGTTTTAAATGTCCCTCCTAAATAGGTAGGGGCTGTTTCCTCAGAAAGTGCTAGGGTAAAAACGTCACCATCATATTCTGTATGGTAGAAGGGTACTTCTTGTGTTTTATGTTGATAGTGTATTATTTTTCCTGCAATGAGAGATTGTTTTTTCATGGAGTGCTCTATTTATTCTATTTTAACGGGAGTGGTGAGATATGCTCATGGGAAGTGGTTCTTCTTGGTAAGAAGTAACATCGAATAACCAATGAGTTGTGCCATCCTCTTCATCACCTAAATGTTCAAAACCTAGGTCTTTATAGTGGTCTTTTACCAATTGATTACGTTCGCTTGGATGATAAGTACCAAGTAATTGATCAATACCTTGATGACGTGCTTGATGAATAATTTCTCGAAAAACTGCTCTTTCAACCTTACGACCTAAGACACGACAACTCATTAGCCATGTTTCGACATGCCAATTATTACTGTCAAGATAACGACAGATGACCACGCTAATCATGCCATTATCACCAAATACATCAGATAAACGAACCTGAAGTGTGAAATAATCAGAAGATTCTTGGATTGCCTTCACTTCATTTTCTGAATGACGTTTTGTGGTTAAATTAAATTGATTAGTTTTATTAATGAGTTGGGTAATTCTGGCTCTTCCCGTATCATCAAAAGATTGGAAAGTTACTTTCATATCCAAAGAATTCAAGTAAGTATCAAGATCAGCAACTTGTTGCTGTAATGCAATACGACGTGCATTTTTTTGGTAAAACTCAGCCCGTTCATTATCTTCTGCGGAAAAAACGACTGCTTCAAAATAACCAGCTGCTAATAAATAACGACTAAATAAAGCAGGGTCATCAGGTAGCTCAGGAATTGCCACTTGAGGCAGTGTTTTCCGCACAAGATTACGCTCAGCAGGGTTATCGTCCAAGAATACCATTGCATCTAAACCTAGGGATAATTCGTTTGCGATTGCCGTAATATTAGTAGCTTTATCATTCCAATTTGCTTGAAAAATTGCGATATGATTCTCTTTTAACAACATATCAGGGTGTTTACGGAAAGGTTGTCGAGCAATTTCATCTGTATTTTTAGAAGAAACTGCCAATACAATACCACGATTACGTAAAGCAAGTGCAGTTTGCTGAATATCTAAATATGCTTCACCCCTAGCACTTCCTTGACCAATAACAATCCCTTCCAAGCCGTCATCTCCAATTACACCACCCCAAATAGTATTATCTAAGTCTAAAATCAGACAACGACGGCTTTTAGCACGTTGGGCTGCTATTGTTCGACAAATATATTCGGCATAGATTGGAAGGTAATGACTAGAAAAAGGTAATTTTGCCATATTCCAAAAAATGGGATCATGCCATGTTGCTAAGCCGACTGTTTCTGCTAAACCCGCGGTATCTAAGAGTACATCTGCACTATTAGTAACACTTTCTACGATACCAGTATTAATATCATGAATTAAACGACGTAGCGTACCGGGTAAAGCATATTCAAAGCTACCTGTTAGTGATTTCACAGGATGTGCAATAGTCTGGACAATACAAAATGCCTTACTATTGTCATGAAAACCCGTACGGATAGTCTCTAAATATTGCAAACACCTTGCAACTGTTGCCTCATGTGCTGTTTGGTTGCCAATATCAGTTTCTAAAGGCAACCCCCGATGGTCAATAGCAATAAGGATCGCATCAGGTTGTGCTCGATTAAGAGGAGATTCAGGATGTATCGCTTCTTGAATCGTTTGACCAAAATCAGCTTTAATACACTCTAAAAGAAAGCCGTACCGAGCTGCTGTTGCAATTAAAGAAGGGATCAAAAAATCTACCGTGGAATTACTAATGATACCAAGCTTAAAAGGTGTTAATGACAACGTATTAGTCTTAGTCTTTGCTTTTTCTATTAATTTCGCCAAGGTGTTGAGGGCATTTTCATCCAATCCATAAGTGGCTAAAGTACGAATTTGTTCCCCAAGATTCTCAGTGGTATTAAGGGCACTGTGGCATAGAGTACTAAAGTTTTTTGGCTGGCGTGGCAACCATTTTAGTTGTGTATATAAATCAGAAAGCATAGGGAAAATTTTTCTATTTATTGAGGGGGTAAATGATTTCAATCAAACCAAATCCTGCTACCATATGGAAAGAAACTTCACGTCCATCAAATAAAATAGCAGGACGTCGCTCCGTCATAGGTAGTACCATAAAACCTGCTTCTTGTATTTTCATTAAAGAAGCATCAGGATTATTGGATGTATAACATAAGTGATAAATCATGCTATCTTGACGTTTTAATATGCTATCAATGGGTGAAGGCTCAGAACTTGGCCATATTACTTCTACTGCAGGCATCTGAGCATGATACGACATTGCCAGATTAACCCTCTGCAATGGATCAAATAGAGCTTCTCCGTTTTTATAGCCTAAGGCTTCTAAAAAGGAAAATGCTTGCTCAGGTTCATGGACTGCAAGACCGAAATGATGGAATGCAAGATCAAATTTATTCATAATATTCGACTTTTTATTCATCCAGGTATTCCGTGAGACAGTTTTTTAACAGTTTTACCAAGGGTTTAGTATTCAACGGTGACACCATACTAAAGTGATTACCAGGACCATCAATAACCAAGTATTCACCCCGTGTATAAGCTTCCCATTCAACACTAGGATTACCCATTTGTTCATCAAATGGTATTTTTTCAGACGGTTTGATAAAGATAATCTTAGTATTTACAGGTCCTTCAGGTCTATATAGACCCACTAGCTGATTGTGATGTTTATACATTCGAAGCCAATGTTTGGCATAATCTTTATCAATATCAGGAGCAAATAGACCTGTGAGTTTGACCTCTTCAAGCAGATACTCTACTTTTTCTTCAGTGGATTTTTCTAAATCTAAATTCTTTAGGTCAGCTCCATAAAAATGAGGAATACGATCCATTAAGAAATCAAAATCATTTTCTTTGCACACATTCGCCGTTGGTTCTGGTGTATCAATCATAATCAATAGCGATACTGTTTCACCTACCTTTTCTAATATTCTAATCATTTCAAAGGCGACTGATGCACCAAAGGACCATCCTCCTAAAAGATAAGGACCTTTTTCTTGCACACTACGTATTGCCTCTACATAATCCGCTGCCATTGCTTCAATTGAGGGGTGAAATTCATCACCCATTTCTGTTCCTCTAGGCTGGATTGCATAAAAGGGACGCTCTGTTCCCATACCTTTTGCTATTTCAAGAAAATCAAAGACCGACCCTCCCGAGGCATGTACCATAAACAGTGGTCTTTTTTCTCCTTCAGCTTGTAAACACACCAGAGGAGACCATGCTGGTGCAACATAATTTTTACGTATAAGACCCGTCAGCTTTTCTGGTGTTTTATTTTCAAATAATGCTTGCAATGGGATAGAAACACCAAAGGTTTTTTGGATACTAAAAATCAGTCGTATACCAAGTAGGGAATCACCACCGAGTTCAAAAAAATCATCGAGTACGCTAATAGGAGAGCGATCAAATAATTCTTCCCATAGCTGAACAAGTTGAAATTCTAATTCATCGCGTGGATATACATAGCGCACTTTCCGTGTCATCGATTCTGATGATGTTTTTTTGTGTTTTTCAACAGGCGTAATCGTCCCATCAGTGCTCCATTTCGCCATATATCCTGTTGACAACAGTTGCTCTATTTTTCCGAATAATTCAACCTCAATAAATTGGTCTATTGTTAAATCATACTGTTTCAGTTCGTCATCAGTTAGAGAAAGACCACCAATATATAATTGACCAGGCACACCAATGGGAACCAGTTGGTGATTAGCATCTAAAAGATATCGTTGAGTTTTAGCTATGGTTTTGATTTTTTGTTGTAATAGATCCGTTATTGCCGTGTTGTTCTTATTTAGATCCGCTAGATAATCTATTGTTGTCGTATCTTTCCAACTGTGAAGTTGTTGAAGTTCTTCAGTAGTTATTATCGGTAATTGTTTAATAGAACAATCCGTGGTGCCGTCAACAATAGCACTGAGTAATACTTGGAAATGTGTCGCCATACGTGCAATGGTCTCAGCACAGAATAAGTCGGTATTATAATAAATACGACATTTCAATGGATCTGCTTCTGTGAAGCTAAAACGTAACTCAAATTGCCCTTCCATTTGTGCAAACTCAAAAGGTGATATGATCAAATCACCGACTGCCTCAGGTATTGAATAGTCCTGATAATCTAAGGTTGCCTGAAATAAGGGTGAATAACTTGGATCACGCTGAGTTTGAAAGTTCTTTACTAGAGAAAGAAAAGGATAAGCAGAATGTTCGATAATATCGAAAAGTTTTTGCTTGTTTTTTGCTAAAATATCATCAAATGTATCTTGTGTAGACTCATCAATTGTCGTCGGTAAAACAACAGTATTCGCTAAATAACCGATAAGGTTGGCAAATTTGGGGTCACGACGTGCAATTGATGCAGGTGTTCCTAGCCAAATTTCTTTTTGCTCTGTATAACGATAAAGCAATATTTGAAAAATGCTTAATAATAATACGAAAGGAGTTACCGCTTTTTGTTGGGCGAACTGTTTAAAGCGGTGACTAAGCTCAGGTGATAATTGAAATGGCAACGATGATCCATTGTATGTCTGTACTGTTGGACGTGGGTAATCAGTAGGTAGTTTAAGCGTGGGAGTTTCTTTGCCTAATTGTTGTTGCCAAAATTGAAATAAATTTGCACCTTCTTCACTATTTAGCATCCCTTCTTCATAGCGTACAAAATCTGCATAAGTACTCGGTAGTGACGGAAACGTCACCTTTTCCCCTTTTAGTTCAGCTTGATAAAGTGTTAGCAACTCATTTGCTAAAATAATCATAGAACTCGCATCACCAAAGACATGGTGCATGGTGATTAAGAGGATATGTTGTTGTGGTTCGATCTGAAAGATATTAGCATGTAAAACAGGGCCTTGCTCTAAATCAAAGGGTTTTGTGTACACTGCTTTGATCGTTTCATCTAGTTGTTGCTCTGAACATCCTAGTATTTGATGTTCTTGATAATGATAGGTTCCTGTGGGATGCACTGTCTGTATAGGCTCCCCATTGATTAGTTTTACTGTGGTTCGCAAAGCAGCATGACGATCGACCAGTGCTTGTAGGGCTTGTTGCAATGGAGTTGTCTCTAAATGACCTTGTAGTTTGACAGGCCAAGCCATATTGTAGGCAGGGCTATCAAGTGCACTTTGATAAATAGACCAAAGTGCTTGTTGTCCGTATGATAAAGGAAAGTCGTAAGCCCGCCTTTGTAATAACTTAGCTAGTAAAGCGCGTTTTTCTGACAATGATTTTTGACTCATTATAGTATTTCTTTGTTTTAAAGTAATGGGAATATATGGAATCGTATAATTCATATGCGATATCGGTTGTCACATATGATCAATAATTTATGTTTCAGTTTCTAGCTGTGTGAGTAACAACTCAATTTCCTCTTCCGTTAAATTATCTAAATTAACTGAAAGCTGCTCGATTTGTTCAGCATTCAAGTCTGTACTTGAAATCTTATCGGTTGCTAAGGCAGATTGATTAACGGTTTCTTTTACTTGTGCTTTACCGAGAAGTTCAGCCAAGGTATAGACCGTAGTGTGGCTAAAAATATCAGCCATTTTTATTTCTCGTTGAAATGTTGTTTGAATTTCATTATATAATTGCACCATATCAAGTGAATTTGCTCCTAAGTTGAAGAAATCATCATGCAAACTAATCGATTCTATCTTAAATAGTTTTTGTACCAGTTCAACTAATTGGGCTTCTAACTTACTACTTGGTTTAACATACTCAGTAGAGTGTTTACTCAAATCAGGACGTGGTAACGCCTTTTGGTCTATTTTGCCATTGGCAGTGAGTGGAAATTCAGTCAGTTCAACATATAAATTAGGCACCATATAATGTGGTAATTTTTCACGAAGATAGGCTTTTAAACGTTCACTAAGTGGTTTTTCGGCATTTTCTTCTTGATTAGTATTTGATAGTACACTGCTGCTTGTTGTGTTAAATATTTGCTCTAATCGCTGTGTTTGTTCTGGTGCAATACTGCCGCCTACAAAACTGTGCAATAATTCATGCGTCTTGCCTAAAGTAAATTTTTCACGTAATGGTTCAAAATGCAGTCCACCAATTGGACATAAACCCAATGTATATTTAGTGACTTCACTCATTAATAGCTGACTCATATAACCTGCTTCAACTAAACATAAATCACGTGAGTAATTACCATAAAGCGGTTTAATTGCCTTGTATTCTGCTACCAAGAATAAGCTAAATGCGGCTTGATCAAAAACTACCTGATTACCACCTCCGTATAAGGATTCTTCTGGCATTGCCTCTGCAGAAAGTAATTGTAGACAATGTTTGACAGGATGGTAGTAATAAAAACCACCTTCTATACCTTCGACACGTTCAGGTTTGATATATATATAAGCTTGAATTGCATATAAATTTCCTGAAGAAGGATAGCGATATTTTGGTAACGCTGCATTATCAAATGCATAGGGTGATAAACAACTTAATAGCTGACTTAAATCATGAAGGTCAATTGCAGTTGTTAAAAACTGACGAAAACTTTGTCGATGAAGATAATCATTCTTATTACGTTTTACCTCAGGCAATACGACATCAGAGATTACTTGATCAGATGTCCGTAAACCCTTTTGCTTTAATTTAAATTGCAAGCGTGCCACAGGGTCGCTGAGTACTTCATCAGGATCTAAGGTTTGGATGGCCTCATCATCAACGCTTATTTCCTCAATCGCTTTGTTTGTATTTTTTGGAATAATATAGGCAACTAATTGTTTATCATGATTTATTTCGCCCACTGCTGATACAATAACTTTTTGCACCGCTTCATGTTTTAATAAATGGGTTTCAATTTCACCTAGCTCAACACGGTGTCCACCAATTTTCACTTGGAAGTCTTCACGCCCTAAAAATTCAATATCACCATCAGGAAAATAGCGACCTAAATCACCGGTTTTATATAAGCGTTCGCCTGTACGTGGATGGATAAAAAAGCTCGCATCAGTTTTTTCCTTATCTTTCCAATAGCCCAATGCCAGACCAATACCGCCAATATACAGTTGACCTGGTAACCAAACGGGACAAGGTTCCAAGTGTTCATTTAAGACATGAAAGGTCTGATTATCCAGTGCTTTCCCATAAGGGATACTCTTCCACGTTGGATCTACTTTAGTGATCGGATAGTAAATTGACCAAATCGAGGCTTCTGTCGCACCACCTAAACTGATAATTTTGGTATCAGGATACATACTCCAAATACGATCAGGTAAATCAATGGGTATCCAGTCACCACTGAGCATCACTAAACGTAAAGCAGATGAAGATGCTAGGTCATTTTGTTTTTGCCCTCGTTGATATTCAATCAACATTTGCATTAAGGCTGGAACTGTATTCCATAATGTTACCTGATGTTGTTGCATTAAATGTTGCCAATGCGAGGGATCACGTCGTCCATCAGGTGAGGGGATGATAATTGCACCACCGACGGCTAATAAACCAAAAATATCGTACACTGATAAGTCAAAATTTAATGCAGACAGTGCTAATATACGATCATCAGCAGTAACATCAAATCGCTTATTTATATCTAATAATGTATTAACTGCACCACGGTGATCAATCATCACACCTTTAGGATTACCTGTTGATCCTGATGTATAAATTACATAGGCCAAGTCAGTCAGTGTTTGTGTTGAATCCAAGGTAGGTAAAACAATTGAATCATCCAGTGTAGTAATAATTAAACAACGTTCTGCTGCCCAATTTAGTTTAGATTGCCATTGTTCTTGAGTAATCACACAATCGACTTCAGCCTGTGCTAATAAATACGCTTGACGTTCATGAGGCAATTCTGGATCAATGGGTAGATAAGCTCCTCCTGACATAATAACACCCAGGACCGCCACTACTTGTTGCCAACTTTTTTCAATTACCACGGAAACTAATTGATTGGGCTTAACTCCTTGATCACGTAGCCAATGTGCAACCTGATTTGCTTGTTGGTAAAGTTGTTGATAGGTAAGTATTTTATCACCACTTATCACCGCAGTATTATTAGGGGTTTGTTCTGCTTGTTGCAAAAATAACTCATGCAATAAGATATCGGGTTTTTTAGTATCGGTTGCATTAATCTGCTGGCGTTGTAAATATTGTTTTTCGGGTAATTGCAAAGGATAGGGCTGTGTCCATGCAGCATCATCTGTGGCAAGATTTTCAAGCAGTTGATACTGACTAGTGAACATATCCTCTAATAAATCGGTAGGAAACAACTCTTCAACAGCACTCCAGTTCAAACTGAGTTCACCATCAATTTCACGTACGATATGATCTAAATATACCTGTGAAGTTTGTGCTAATTGATATACTCGTTCCCCCCAAATAGTATTAGAGGCTGGTTTAACACCAAGTAGATTAGTAAATACTACAGGCATCAGCTCTGAGCTTTTATGACGGCGATTAAATTCACGTAATACATCTACACCACTAAAATAACGGTGATCTAAGTCCTTCCATGCTTGTGTTTGTAGCTTCTTGACTCGTTCAATAAAAAGGGCAGTTTTACGATTATCTACCCCAATTAAAAGTGTTGAAGTAAATTCTCCTGCAATTTCATTGACTTGTGAGTGAAACGGCAAACGGTGGAAAAAGGTTTGATTTAAAGTCAGATGTGAGCTCTTACTCCAATGTCCTAATGCCTCAGCAAACACTGCCATTAAAAGTACTGAAGTTTGTAGATGATATGTAGCAGCTTTGTGTTTTAATGCTTTCCACAATGGTGCACTCAGACGTTTTTCAGTCCATCTAAAGCGTGGTTTTTCGATCTCATTGAGATTTTTTGCTAAAGGCAATTTAGGTGCAGGTGCAAGATTATCTAGTTTTTCCATCCAATAATCTTTTGCACGTTGATAGGTACTAGAGGTCTCTTCAAAGTGCTTATCCATGACGCGATAATCACGAAAGGTCAGCACCAATGGAGGCAATTGAGCATCCAGATCAAGGTAGAATGTTTGCCAGTCTTTAACGATTAGCTCAATACTCCAGCTATCGACAATCAACATATCCATGCAAAAATGCAGATGGATGGTATTTGCGAATTTGCTAATACGTATTTCAAACAATGGCCAATCACCTGCCTGATGGATATGACTGTTAATTTGATCACGAATATCATCTAATACTTGTGCTGTTGCATCAAGTGCAGGAAATTCTTTTATAGGTATTTGATAATCAGGTATATCCGCTAATACTTGCTGTTGTCCATCTTCTCTTATAATGGTACGTAAGATCGGATGACGCTCCATCACTTTTTGCCATGCCAGATTGAGTCGTTTGATATCCAACTCTGGTATTGCCCATTCCTGATATACTTGGGTGGCAACATTACCTAATTCTAAATGTGATTGCCGTCCTATCCAATAGGCTTGTTGGATTGCACTTAATGAAAATGGCTCAAAAGCAGCATCAGGGTTTGGTGTAATTTGTGGTAATGATTCTGCACTATGAGTATTTTCATTGCTGTTTTCTTGTTTGCTTAAAAAAGTGATTAAATCCACTTTATGTTTTTTTATCTGCATACGCAAGGAAGGGCTTAACCCTCCTGTAGGTGCACGGTAACGCAGAGCTTGGTTTTCTGTCCACAAACTAATATCGTGTTGTTTTAGTTCTGCTAATAATGCTTCAATATGTTTCACAGTTCACCTTCTTCATAATCATAATCATTATCAGTGATTGTTGTTTCCTTTAAAGGCATAATAAGCCCTAGCTTTTCGAGTAATACATTGGCTAATAACACAATGTTTGAATGTTCTAAAATTGTCGTTACAGAAACTGAAATATTTAAGTCAGCCCCTAAACGATTGGTTAATTGAATTGATTTTAAAGAATCCATATCTAATGCTACAAAGAAATCATCATCTTCTTCAGAAGTTCTACCTACAATGGGTTCAATACTGTCTTTAAGGTAGGCTTTAAGCAAACCAAGACGTATATCAGGTTTAGCTTGGCTAATTTGCTGACGTAGACTCGTACTTGTCGGTTGTTCTTTAGAGGTACTTGTTTTAATAAACCTCGATAAGACAGGAAATCCTTGTAGAGAGGGAAGCTTTTGGGCGAATTTTTCCCAACGATAAGGGAAAACAGCAGCCTGTGGTATTAATTGTTGTAACAATACCCCAAATAATTCAACCCCCATCTCAGGAGTAATCACATCTTTCTCATTGGCGACTAACTCTCTTGCCATGCCAACTTCAGACCATGCACCCCAATTGATACTTAATCCTGTTTGTCCTTGACGATAACGATGCTGCATTAGGCTATCCATAAAGGTATTAGCTGCGGCATAGTTTGCTTGCCCACCATTACCTAACAGAGCAGTTTGTGAGGAAAAGCAAACAAAGAAATCTAACGGTAAATGTTGACAAGCTCTATGTAAAAACCAACTCCCGTACACTTTAGGAGCAAAGGTTTTCTTGAATCGCTCGGGAGTTTGTTGACTAATAATACCATCATCTAATACCCCTGCAGAATGGATGATCCCTTTTAATGGAGCAAAGGCATGACTTGCTTTAACTAAGGATTCAACATCCGCAAGTTTTGAAATATCTGCCGTTATGACCTTAACTTGAATACCCTCTACCTTTAAAGCATCAATTGCCTCTTGAATCGATGTTGTCGGTTGGCTTCGACCACTAAGTACCAGATGGGTCGCACCTTGTGTGGCTAACCACTGGGCAATTTTAAAGCCTAAACCACCTAAACCTCCTGTAATCAGGTAAGAGTGATTGGCTTTAATTTGAATTTCCTGTGACTCAGGAATGGATAATACCACTTTGCCTATTTGTTTAGCATTTGCCATAAATTGAAAGGCATCATTTACTGCTTCAATAGGAAAAACCTTAACAGGTAGTGGTTTTAGTTGTTGTTGTGCAAATAGGCTTTCAAGCTGTTTTCTGTATTGCATTGCCTTGGGCATATCCGACCAATCAAAACATACATACTCCACATCTTGACGATATTCTTTTGCTTGTTGTTGATTCCAGATATCTATTTTACCTAGTTCTACAAAACGTCCATTGGGGGCTAAGCTATCGAAATTTTTCTTAATATAATCACCGTTTAAACTATTCAAGATAATATCAACGCCTTGCCCATTCGTTAGCCTCTGGATTTCCTCTGCAAACTTAAGTGTGCGTGAATTCATAATATGCTGAATCCCTTGTGAGGCTAAAAATTCCCACTTAGGTTTACTCGCTGTTGCGAAGACCTCTGCACCGATATGCTGTGCAATTTGTACTGCAGCTTGACCAACACCACCTGCAGCAGCATGAATTAACACCTTATCACCTGCTTTTATATGTGCCAATTTGACTAAGGCATAATAGGCAGTTAAAAAATTAATAGGAATAGTTGCTGCTTGTTCAAAACTTAAATGTGCTGGTTTAGGAGTAATTAATGTTCTATCCACAACAATGTGAGACGCAAGGCTACCAAAATGTTGCCAAACTATGACCTCATCACCTGGTTGAACATCATGAACCTCTTCGCCGATACGAGTGATAATTCCTGTCGCCTCAAAACCAAAGGGAAGTTTTTTAGGGTCATTAAAGCCAAGTTTAGGGTCATAATAAGTTTTCAACATGCCTAAGGCATTGAGAACATCACGGAAATTTAATCCTGAAGCACGTATTTGTACTTCGATTTGTTGTTTTTCAGGTATTTGTCGCTGCAAGGGAGCTAAATGCAAACTCTCTAATAAACCATATTGCTCAAGTTGCACTTTGAAACCGTCAAAAGGCTGTTCTGTTTGACTATTTGTTTCAACCTCAAGTGCCTCTAAACGTGCAATTTGGCGTGGGCTATCAGTGGTTAATTTAAGCTGGTTTTCATTATCAGCAAACCATAATACATTGAACAAAGTCTCTGCTGAGGTTTGCTCATTGACCGCTAAACATTTGCAGTTTAACTCAGGATATTCCCACATTAAGGTACGTCCTAATCCCCACAAACCTGATTCTTCCAGAGTATCTTGAATAATAAAATGAAGATCCAAGGTTGCCTGTGCATTAACAATATCTTGCACAAAATTTAGTGCTTGACAGGAAATATCCAATACGGCATCAGGCATTTTCATTTCTTGTTGGTATACCGCAGAAGTTGCAAAATAAACCACGGCACGGTAATTACTCAATGGCTGTTGTCTTGTTTGAGAAAACTCAACAGTTTCTCCTTTTGCCTGTAATAATACAGCTAAGGCATTTGCTAAGGGTTGCTGTGCATCAGCGACAATCAGCCATGTACCTGCAGTATTCGCATAAGGTGATAGTTTACTCAAAGGGGCATCTTGCCATGTCAACTTATATAAATAATCGTATCGTAATCTAGACCCTGTCATTGCTTGGCGATTAGCTTGACGTAAACCAAAACCTGTGACTTTTGCAACTTTTTTACCATCTAGCGTAAATAGTGTTACATCAACAATCCGTGTACCTGCAACATCTGCACGCCACTGCACAAAACTCCATACACGGCGTAATGAGGTATCGTTAAATAATTCAATTTTATCAAAGCTAAATGGTAAATACACCGCATCACTATTATCAAAATCAATAGCTTGAACAACCCGTAAACAGCAATCAAATAGTACGGGATGAAGATGATAGGGGGTTGTGTCTAAGTGTGTTGCAAGCTCAACTAGACCTAGGGCTTCTTTCTCTCCGGTGAATAATTGTTGCAAGGCTTGAAAGTCATCACCGTAATGGAGTTCGTCAGGAATAGCGTGACGGTAATCTTCCAAGGAGATTATTTTAGTGCAGCGTTGTTGCAGATGATCGAGTGTATCATCTTGATCGATATCATCTGCATTGGAGGTAATAGTGCTTAACTCACCCTCAATATGCACTTCCCATTCGTTTTCACTTTGTGGTTTAAGGCTAAATACTTTCCATTGGTAGCCTGCTGTACTGGGTGTTAGTTGTAATTGAATCTGGCTTGTATTGTTAGTTGATAATACCAATGGCTGTAATAGCGTGATATTTTGTAAGCAATAACTGTCATTACCAAGTATTTGTTGTGCTGCATGTAGTGCCATTTCCAAATAGGCAGTCGCGGGAGTAATGACTTGGTCATAGACTTGATGATCATGCAAATAGTGTGGCGAAAGTGCAGAGATTTGATTTTGAAATACCACATGATTGCTATTAGCAATAGCAGGTAAACGTTCACCCAATAGAGGATGTCCTGTTCCTGTTTGTGTATCAAAAGTAACCCCAGTTTTATCGACCCAATAACGTTGGCGTTGAAAAGGATAGCTCGGTAAAGGTAATTTATGGCGATTATAAGCCCTATCCAATACCTGCCAATCCACTTGTCCACCACGGACATGAAGCGCCCCAAGACTTGCTAATAACTGCTCCCAGTCACTTGATTCATTGGAATATAAACTCGGTAACCATAATATTTGTTCTGTCGTAGCGATGCATTGTTGTCCTAATCCAATTAAGGTTGGTTTTGCACCTATTTCAATAAAAGTATCAATGCCTAAGGAGGCTAATGTCTCTATGCCTTGAGAAAAGTATACGGGCTGACGAATGTGATTTACCCAGTATTTTGCATCAATATGAGTAATAATAGAGCCTGTTACATTAGAGATTAGCTTAAACTGAGGATCAGGTAGTTTATAAGTAATCGTTTCAGCCACTTTGGCAAATTCTGCCAACATTGGTTCCATTAAAGCAGAATGAAATGCATGAGACACTTTTAATGGGTAGCATTTGATCTGTTTGCTTTCTAACTCGGCAATAATGGTTTCAATTGCAGTATTTTCACCCGATAATACCAAGCTTTGTGGTGCATTAAACCCTGCAATAGAGACTTGTTGTGAACAATTAGCTAGGATTGGTGCAATAGTCGCTTCTGTACACTGAATAGCCACCATTGTGCCATTTGCTGGCAGAGATTGCATTAAACGTCCCCGTTCTGCAATCAATGTTAATCCATCTTCTAGGCTAAACACCCCCGCGATACAGGCGGCAACATATTCACCTACACTATGACCTATTAAGGCACTAGGAGTAACTCCCCACGACTGCCAGAGTTTTGCCAGAGCATATTCAAGTGCAAACAGAGCAGGTTGGGTATATTGGGTGTGGAAGAGCTGTCCTGTATCCTGCTTATCTTCAGCATAAAGAAGTGTTAAAAGAGAGATTCCTGTACGGGACATGAATATCTGATCGCACTGTTCTAAAATATCTCTAAATAATGGTTCAGTTTCAAATAATTCTCGTCCCATCCCCCAATATTGTGAACCTTGCCCTGTAAATAAAAAGGCAATCTGTGGTACATCTTGTACGGGTTTAGAAAGTTGCTCTTTTTGGGCTATATTTAATTTTTCAGTTAAATCAGCAAGGTCTTTTGCTACAATTGCGATACGATAAGAATAATGTACCCGTCCTGTACTGGCGGTATAGCACATATCAGCAAGATTGCTTTCAGGATAAGCAGCACAATATGCTAAATATTGTGTTATTTGCTCTGTTAATGCCGCCTCCGTTTTACCGCTTAATAATAATACATGTGCAGAACGCTCTGTTGATATTTCATTGGGAGTTTGGCTTGGTGCTTGCTGTAAAATAACATGGGCATTCGTTCCCCCCATACCAAAGCCACTAACACCTGCGATACGAGATCCATGCAGGCTTTGCCAAGGAGTCGCTTCCAAGGGAATTTGAAATGGGAGATTATCCCAATCGATTAAAGGGTTAGCTTGTTTAAAATGCAGATGTGCTGGAATTATTTTATGGTGTAAACTCAGTGCAACTTTGATAAGGCCTGCAACCCCTGCACTGGCATCTAAATGTCCTAAATTAGTTTTGACAGAACCGATCATCAATGGTGTATCGCGTTTCCCTAAAGCATCTGCTAAAGCACGTACTTCAATTGGGTCACCTAATTTAGTCCCTGTACCATGGGCTTCAACATAAGATATCTCTTTGCCACTGACTTGAGCACTTTGTAAAGCCTGACGAATCAATGCGGTTTGTGCCACTTTATTCGGTACTGTTAAACCACTACTTGCACCATCATGATTAACTGCAGAGCCTCGAATCACTGTCCAAATATGATCCCCTGCGGCAACAGCATCAGATAAACGTTTCAGCACCACAATACCACAGCCTTCACCACGACCAAAACCATCAGCACGTTCATCAAAGGTCTTACAACGCCCATCGGGTGATAAGGCAGTCATACCCGATAAACCTAGCATTAGTTCAGGTGAGAGCATCACATTAACCCCACCTGTTACAGCAAGTTCACATTCTCTTGTACGTAACGATTGACAAGCAAGATGCAATGCCACCAGTGAAGAAGAACAGGCTGTATCTAAACTGAGGTTAGGTCCTTGTACACCGAGCAAATAGCCCAAACGTCCCGTTGACATCGCTGTCAAGGTACCTGTAGTAGCATAAACATCATTAGCACCTGTTTTTAAACCAATTTCGCTTTCCATCAAGCCAACAAAAATACCCGTTTGCGTTGGTAAGTTGTCAGTTGTAATACCTGCATTCTCAAGTGCCTCCCATGTCACCTCTAATAATAAGCGATGTTTAGGGTCAAGTTGCTGGGCTTCTAAGGGAGATAAGCCAAAGAAATCTGCATCAAATTCCTCAATGGGATGTTGCAAAAAGCTGGCTTGTCGCATATACATTTTGCCAGGTTTGCCCATTTGTGGATGATAATAAGTATCAACTGACCAACGTGAGACAGGAATATCCGTTACAGTCTCTTTTCCTTGAAGCAATAAATCCCAAAATTGTTCCAAGTTATGTGCACCACCTGGAAAACGACACCCCATGCCGACAATAGCAATGGGTTCATTTGTCGCGGATTGTATTGTTGAATGGTTTATGGGGTTGTGTATTAACGTATTTTCTTTGCCAAATAATGTATTGTTTAAGTATTCTGCCAAGCGAGTTACACTAGGGTATTCTAATGTTAATGTCGGGGCTAGAAATGTTTTTAAAATTAATGATAATCGATGACTCAATTGAATCGAAGTGAGTGAATCAAGCCCTAAATCAAAAAAACCCTGCTCATCTTCAGGAAGTATTCCTGCAACAGATTGCACTTCGCTTTTGATAATCTGTTTTAATTCTTCAAACCGTTGTGTTATCGACATTTGTTGTAATTGTTGATACAACTTGCTGTCTTGATCAGATATTGCTAAAGGTTGTTGTATTTGTTTAATAATCTCTGGAATGGGAAGTAGAAGTTCTTGTTGAGTCTTTGTCGGTGGAGAAATTTGGGCTTTCAACTCGATAGTTTGATCAGGATTTGCAACCATTATCTCAAGACGATGATTAAATTGCTCAATCAAGCCCTGAATGGTAGCTGCGGAGAATAAACGTGTATCGTATTTTAAATACCCTGTTAATTGACCTTTTTGCTCCATTAACAGTAAAAATAGATCAAAATCACTCGTACCGAGTCCTAAATCCCATACATCAACCTCAACTTCCTCAAGTATTAGCTCCTGTTGTGGAATATTTAAATAAGAAAAACTAACTTGTGGTAATTTAAGTGGAATACTCGCCTTGATGATTTGTAACGGTAAATCCTGATGTGCAATTGCACCAGAGACGACCTGCCCAACACGTTTTAATAATTCACTTTGTGTAGGATTGCCAGATAAATCTGTACGCAAAATCAAAGGATTTGAAAAATCTCCCATCAGTTGTTGTAATTCAGCACGATTACGATTACTAATTGGGCTAAACACCCCAATATCAGTGGTTTTAAGATGCTCGGCAAGTAATTGTTTAAAGGCACTTAATAACACACTAAATAGCTGCACTTTGTGTTGTCGTGCAAGTAGTTTAAGTGCTGTTATTTGTTCTGCTGGTAGCGTTATTTTCTCAAAAGCAACTTGCCGCGGATCATCGAGTAAATTTTCTGCAGGCAAATCAGGCTGATGTAAGCCTTGTAATTGTGGATGCCAATACTGTAATAAAAAATCTAACACCTCTTCTTGACAGAGCCACTGACGTTGCCAGCGAGAAAAATCAGTATAGGCAATAGGCAATGGCTTTATTGACTTATCAGTTTTGTGTTGATTATATGCCTCACTTAATTCTTTAAAGAATTGATTTTCAGACCAGTAATCAGAAATAATATGATGAAACGTAACACCTAACACATACTCATCATATGCTAACTGGTATAAATGATAACGAAATGCAATGGCTTTTTGCTGTAAATGCAGTGATTCTTGTAGCTCACTGATGATATGCTGTTTTGCCAATGATAATGGCATGTCAGAGAGATCAATAGGGTTTAATACTATCGCTTGTGGTGCTTGAATACACTGTCTAACCTGCCCATCAATGACTTCAAAACAGGTTCGCAATACTGCCTGACGTACTAAAACATATTCCAAACTTTTTGCTAAGCGTACAATGTCTAATTTACCTTTTAGATAAAAGGCATACGGTAAATTATATAATGATTGATTTGGATGTAAGCTATCTAAAGCAAATAAGCGTTCTTGTGATAGTGATAAAGGGAAAGAGTTTTCGGTATTGTTAGCAGCAGTCAATGCGGGAGCTTGGTTTCGTAATTTAATAATTGTACGTGTTGCTTCCCAAATATCGATAGGTTCATTCATTATTTTTCTAGATCCTAAGATTATGCTAAATGTGATTCGACTAATTTTGCAATAGCAGAAATGGTCTCAAATGACTCCAACACGATGTCCTCATGATTCAAGGTAAATTTAAAACGTTCTTCAATAAAACTAATAAGACGAAAAATAGCCATTGAGTCCAAGATTTCTGCTTCAATCAAGGGGGTCTCAATTGTAATTCCAGTTTCAGCTTGTTCGTACATTAATTCTTGAATGATATATTCTTGAATAATTGTTTGAATATTAATAAGTGTTTCACTCATTATTGAATTTACTCCGTATTATATTTTTCCTTTTTATCCTCATTTTTTGATATCTGTTAATGAGGATGTATTTAAAAGTAGGGAATTATTTGACCACATACATTTAAAATCCCTTCACTTAATAGGTTCTAAAGATCCAAGCCTGATTGGGCATTCTCAAAGGTTGAGTTATTAGATCGAGAATTACACAAAAGCAAGCTTTGCATTTTGCTCATAAAAATTTACACCAATCAACAAAATGTCATTCAATCTATTTACAATGATGTCATCACAAAAAACCTAAAACCTCTTAGGTGTTACGTCGCTCTTTTGTGCCTATTTAAAGTCCCGTTTGAGCCTATCAAGACTGTAGTTATTTAAACTATTAATGGCCGAATTGTGGTTCCTATCCCATGTTTGATTGTACTTAAGACAGGTCATGACTCTATCCGATAGCGTTCAGTTAACGAGGCTTGTGAGTGTGACAATTCATTATCTTTAGATGCAAACTATCTATTTGTAATGACTAATTCACAATGTGGCTTTTATAAGCTAATTGTCTCTATGTTTGTTTCATAGAACACCAATGTCTAGGATTGCTCTTGCTACCCCTAGATTGGGGAATGGTTTACATGAAAAAACATGGGGATTTATACCAAATGGACTAAATATGAATCAAGTTTGCCTTTGTAAAGTTTTGTTATAAATAGTCATTTACTAAGACCTTTGCACGAGAACTCCATTAATCGTTCATTGCTTTCAATAGCATATTTTTTGTTTAACGATAGTTTTGCAAATATAACTTTGCTAATTTGATAAATTCAAAGTGATTATGTTCAAAGAAATACTCATAAGAATGACAAAAACGATTATGACCTTGATCGCGTGAATCATTTATTCTGTCTTTCACGCAACCACCATAACAAATTTTTAACCATTGGCATTGTTGGCATTTCTTATCATAATTTGCTTTTTGTTGACCAAATGCAATGTGATTGGGCGAATTAAAAGCATGCTTTAATTCTATTTGATGTAAGTTACCTAGGTAGGTTTGCGGTGAAACCAGAAAATCACAAGAGAATAAGTCACCATTGTGCTCAACAACAAGATAGACGTTACAATTTTTTTTAAAAATACAGTGATCTGCTTCATTACCAATATAACGATTAAGCAGTGAATCAAAAAAACGAATCGATGTTTTTTGTTTTAGTTGTTGATAGTCAAAATCTTTAAGCCAACTTCTAAATACTTTATGTAGAAAATGTCCATATTGTCTTGCATTTACCGAAAAAGGTAATGCAATGCCTGAATTCTCATTATCAGGCTCAACTACGGGACTAAATTGCATAAAATTAAAATTATTATCTCGAAAAAACTGATAAATTTCTTTAGGATAATTCGCTGAATAATCGGTGACACTAGCTAAAATGTTAAAGTCTACTTTATGTTCTTGCAACATCTTAGTATTATCAAACACTTTTTGAAAAGTCCCTTTGCCTTGAGCATCAAGACGATAATAATCGTGAATATGTTCTGGTCCGTCGATAGAAATACCCACCAGAAAGTTTTCCTGTTTAAGAAATTTTGCCCATTCTGGATTAAGTAACATGGCATGAGTTTGTAAGGAATTAGCATAAACA
>WGBH01000226.1 GCA_015494435.1 Thiotrichaceae bacterium
CATTATAATCTCAGCCTTATTAATTGGCGTACAAACCTATGATATTCCAGAGTGGTTAAACCATACCATTGCCCTATTAGATTGGTTTATTACTATCTTTTTTCTTATTGAACTTATTATCCGTCTTATCAGCATTGGCAGTCTTATACGTTTTTTAAAAGATCCTTGGAATATTTTTGATTCAATTATTGTGATTACTAGTTTAATCCCTCTAAGTGGAAGTGAAACCGTTTTACTGGGGAGGTTACTAAGAATTTTCCGCGTATTACGTTTAATCTCAATTATTCCTGAACTCCGTGTGTTACTAAATGCCTTTTTTACGGCTATTCCCCGCATGGGTTATGTTTCTCTGCTAATGTTTATTATTTTTTATATTTATGCAGCGGTTGGTTCTATTCTTTTTGTAGAGATAAATGAAGAACTTTGGGGTAATATTAGTATTTCAATGCTGACTTTGTTTCGTATTGCTACCTTTGAAGGTTGGTCTGATGTTATGTACGAAACAATGAAAATATACCCCCTCAGTTGGATTTATTACCTTACCTTTATTTTTATTGTCGCCTTTGTCTTTTTAAATATGATGATTGGCATCGTGGTTGAAACCTTGCAAGAAGAACATAAAAAAGAAAGTCTTGCATCAGGAGAAGGAGAGACAGCAGATATTCATTGGATTAAAGAGCATACTGTTGCAATAGAAATACAGCTAGAACGGATTGAACAACTGCTAAAAACGCAAGTGAAAAAATAAATCCTTAGTGCCGATAATGTCTCATCAAGCCTTCTGCAATCCACTTTGCAAGCGATTCTCTATTTTGTGGTAATACCAATCTTCTTTGATCGCTTGGGTTGCGAATATTAGCAAGTTCAAAATAAACTGCTAATGGTTTTAAATTCATTAACATAAATAAATCTCTGGATAAAACACGTCCTGTATAAGATCTTGAGGCTTGAAAATAGCGATATTTCATTTTAAAAGTACGGTATAGGCGTTTAGCAATTTGTTTGCTCCGTCGAGATTTTGGTGCATGATAAAAGAAAGCATCAATTTGTTTTTTTCGATTGCGTGAATCAATATGCAATATGAAAGTAATTTGATCCTTACTTTTATAGCCTTTTCTTTTATAAGAATAAAATAAATTATTGACAATAAAGGCACGATCTTCCAAACGTGGATGTTGAAAACGAGAAATTCGCTTATTGCCTAGATAGACCTCATCATGATCACATTTCAAATACTTTTGGTCACGAATTCCATCATTGGGATCACGTAAAATAATATGCACAATCGCCCCATTAGCAAGCAATCGACGTGCTAATCTGAGTGTAACATCATAGGCGTATTCATCTTCACAAAGCTTATGTCTTGCCCGCTGACCAATGGCGCCAGGATCAGGTCCGCCATGTCCGCTAATTAAATAAAATACTTTGCCATGTAATTTATTAGAAACAGTAGAAAAACGTGCATATTTACTACCAAATATCGGAAAGTTCATTTTTCTTTTATGGCGTTTATTTTTTCTTTGTCGTTTCTTTTTTTGTATTATTTTGCTGGTTGTACCGATATTATTATTAGAACAGCCAAGGTCTTGGTAAGAAACCCAAAGATCGCTATTGTTAATAAAGGAAGTTCGCTTTAATCCTTTTTTGTGTAGTTGTTTATTAAAGCGTTTGATTTTAATCGCCTTTTCCCAGTTAATATTATTAATAGTAGAACGGATGCTACGCCCATTATAGCGATAACGCAGTATCGGTAATTTATAGGTCTTTCCTATGTGCAATGCAGAAGAGGATTTCAGTTGATTGAGTTGATAGAACTGATTACGGTTGCATTGAGAGCGTTGTAAATTATAGCGAGATAATAAAGCGTTAATATGATCCCCTTTTTCTGCTTTAATTGTCAGCCAATTTGGTATTGATGCAAAACTGCTATTGACCATGACCAATAAAATAAGTGCTAAAAAATATTTTTCCATAGCAATCATATTCCCCAATTTCTGTTTAATTTTTATATTTCAAATAGACTTATTATCTTAACATTAGTTGCTGTTTTTTTATTTTAATCATAGTTAATTCTTTGAATTTTTGGTTACTTTGTTGTCTGCTTGCTTCGGATTATTAAACCTTTAGTATGCTCAAATCTAAATACTGCTCTAATGTATCTGCGAGTAAGTCAATTCCTTGTTCTCGTAACTGATAATAATCAGGTGTTTTTACTTGTTTTAACCCTGCCCATTTTAATAAAGCATCACAGGCTGATGCATGATCAAATAAACCATGCAAATAAGTTCCTAACAGTTGATTGTCCTCAGAAATAACACCATCACATCCACTATCAAAAATAATAGCAGGATGATCAAGTGCTTTACCTTGACTCATTCCTGTATGAATTTCATAACCAGAGACGAATGCTTGATTGCTTAAATTTAATTTTCCTTGCACTTGCGTTAATCTCTTTTTTTTATGCAATGTGGTGGTGAAATCTAGCAAAGAAAAAGCTTTACTACTCCCTGCAATACTCTCTGTCCCTTCTGGATCATCAATTTGCTTTCCTAGCATTTGAAAACCACCACAAATGCCAATAATTTTCCCACCATAACGTAAATGTTTTAATAGGACTTGGTGCCAGTTGTTCTGTTGTAATGCATATAAATCATCACGGCTATTTTTGCTGCCGGGAAGAAGAATAAGATCACAGGCAGGCACAGCTTGAGTAATATCCACAAATTGTAAATTTACCTGTGGGTGTAACCGCAAAGGATCAAAATCAGTATGGTTACTCAAATGTGGCAAACGCGGCACAATAATATTAAATAGGGATTTATTAGGTATATTACTTTGCAGATTCAAACTATCTTCAGCTTCGAGATACAATGTTTTTAGATAGGGCAATACACCTAGAACAGGTTTTTTTGTATATTGTTCGAGCCATGTTGTTCCTGAATCTAATAGGCGAACATCACCACGGAAACGATTAATAATCAAACCTTTGACTCGCTCTCGTTCAGATTCTGATAATAATGCTAAAGTCCCTGCTAATTGTGCAAATACACCGCCTCGTTCAATATCAGCTACTAAAATAACAGGGCAATCGACCGCTTCTGCAAACCCCATATTAGCAATATCATGTTGACGTAAATTAATCTCCGCAGGACTACCTGCCCCTTCAATAATCAAACAATCATACTGTTGTTGCAGACGTTTCCATGATGCTAATACATAAGGCATGACTTTGGGTTTATAGGCATGATAATCGCGTGCGCCCATTTGCCCATTGACTTTGCCGTGAATAATAATTTGCGAACCCGTTTCTGAATTAGGCTTGAGTAAAACAGGGTTCATATCCGTATGTGGCTCAAGTCCACAGGCCTGTGCTTGCACCGCTTGAGCGCGTCCAATTTCACCGCCATCAATGGTCACGGCACTATTTAATGCCATATTCTGTGGCTTAAAAGGTGCAACGCGAACTCCGCGACGTTGTAATAAACGACACAAGCCAGTAGCAATCGCTGTTTTTCCTGCATCAGAGGTTGTACCTTGCACCATTAAGGCAGGTATATGGGATAATTTAGAGGACATTATGTGTTGGTTGCTTGGAACTTTCTAAATATTCCAACGAAGTTCGACCTTGCGTCGCCCCCATTTAAAGGCTTTTTTGCGGTTTTTTCCCATATAAATATCGATTCTCTTTCTCCATCGCTTATTCATTTTATCAAGTACGCGATATTCTCCTGATAGACCTTTAATGCGTACTTTTGATCCTGGTTTTAGACCGTAAATTTTAAGTAAATCACGCGATACCGCTATCACTTTCATGCCAGGGCGTAATTTATGCCCCCATGCGGCAATATTAGGGGTGCTATCGGTCTGTGCTGCATGAGAAGTATAAGCCGTTGCCGTTACTTTAAGTTGATTGGTGCGTTTTATTTTTTTGGTTTGTTTCGCGAAATATATTTTTCGATAGTGAGATTTTTTTACTCGTACTTTCTCAATATTTTTTAATGCTTTTTGAATTTTAGCCATTTTTCCCCTCGTTGCTGAATTAATGGATTTATTACTGTAATTTCTATTTGGACTAGCAAGACTATTGCTACTAATAAAATTACTGATCAATAATAAAATAATCATAATAAGTTTCGAAGAAATTTGAATGTTCATATGTTTTAGCCGTCCCTCATTGAGGGGTAGTTAATAATGG
>WGBH01000227.1 GCA_015494435.1 Thiotrichaceae bacterium
AGATGTGTATGAGAGACAGGTGCAGTGCTTCACTTTACTTCTTTTTTTTATCATTATTGCGATACATATTTTTATGTGATTATAGAAACAATTGAATTGATTAATAATGAGCAAATTGTTCATTATTAGGAGGGCGCTTCGTTGAAACAGATTGTGAATAATTGAATTCAAGCACCTTAACTTAGCGGCTAAAGGTGGCAACTAGCGATAAACGTTCACTTAATTAAAAACAAAAAAAGAGACCCTTGCCGGGGAAAGCAAAGGTCTCGGATGAGATCGGCAATGTTTTTATTTTTGATATTTATAAATTGCTCTTAATCTCAGGGGCTTGCTGGTAAATGCTTTTTTCTGTTGTTTACCACGCAATTGATAGTAATAATGCAATTGCGATGCCAACTTTTTTTAGCTTAACTGAAAAATAAAATAAATTATTGTTTTATAATAATTATTTGCTATCTTTTAGTTTTGTTTACATTATTTTTGGGGGATTTAAAAACTGACAATTTGTCATTAAATCCCAATAGATTGTCAGTTTTTAACTCTTTAGATTTCTCATTATGACTGCCGTTAAAAATATCCTTCGGATTGCTGTAAATCGTCCATTTTATTCTTTATTGGATTATCAATGTCCTGATGGAATGGAAGTACAGATAGGGTGTCGTGTTCGTGTGCCATTAGGTTACAGTGTTAGTTTGGGTATTGTGGTTGAAATAACGGATAAAAGTGCGTTTAAAAAACTCCGTTCAATACAGAAGGTGTTAGATAAAAAACCCATATTAGTGGAGAATTCACTTAAATTATTGCATTGGGCAAGTCGCTATTATCATCACCCTATTGGTTTGGTTATTTTTAATACGATTCCCACTCTGTTACGCAAGGGTAAACCTTTGCCTTCTATGACGGTATGGAAAGTGAATGGGGAATTATTAGATCAAGCAGATACATTGTTAAAACGGGCGCATAAGCAACGTGTGGTGTGGGAATTTATGCTTAAATTTGCCAGTAATCAGTGGCTTAGCGAGCAGCCTATTCAAGAAGAATTAATCTCAAAAGGGGTGATTAATTGGCGAAGTTTTTTGAATCAATTAAAAAACAAAAAATTACTTATTAATCAAAAAGTTGAGATTGAATACACCACTTTATCGAGTATTCCTGTTATTGGATTATCTAAGAAAAAAGCAGTTATTTTAACCCAAGAACAACAAGAAGTCTTAGCGCAACTTACTCTTATTTATCAAGCAAAAAAAGTTAAACCTACTTTATTGCACGGTATAACAGGGAGTGGCAAAACAGAGATTTATCTACGTACGGTTGAACCTATTTTAAATGCAGGTCAACAGGTTTTGATTTTAGTGCCTGAGATTGGCTTGACTTCACAGCTCTTGAGACGTTTTCAACGTTATTTTCCTCAATATATCATTGCTCTATTGCATTCTTCTTTGTCTGATGGTGAGCGAAGCTTTGTTTGGCAAGGGGTACAAAATAATAAAATAAAAATTCTGATTGGCACACGTTCTGCGGTGTTTGCCCCATTGAAGAATTTAGGCATTATTGTGGTGGATGAGGAGCATGATAATTCCTTTAAACAGCAACATCAATTTCGTTATCATGGGCGTGATTTGGCGGTAAAACGTGCTTATGATTTGAATATTCCCATTATTTTAGGCAGTGCAACACCTGCTTTGGAATCTCTGCAAAATGTGGAGCGTGAGCGTTATCATTATTTGCGTCTTAATAGTCGTCCAGGTACGCGTATTCGACCTGATATTCTGTTGCAAGATATTCGTAATATGAGGCTTGAAGCAGGTATTTCAGCATTTTTATTAGAAGAAATAGAGCAACACCTTAGCGCAGATAATCAGGTCATGTTATTTTTAAATCGCCGTGGTTTTGCCCCTGTACTGTATTGTCCAGCCTGTGGTTGGCATGCTATTTGTCAATCTTGTGATACTCATATGACCTATCATGCAGGCATGAAAAAAATAATCTGTCATCATTGTGAATATGAGGAATATGCGGGTACGAATTGTCCTGATTGTGATCATTCTGGCATAACAACCTTAGGTCAAGGAACGGAACGTATTGAGCATGTATTACAAACCCATTTTCCTGCCATTCCTGTGGTTCGTATTGATCGAGATACCACCAGTCGAAAAGGCGCATTGGATAATAAATTGGCTATTGTACGTCAAGGAAAGCCTGTGATACTAGTGGGTACACAAATGTTAACCAAAGGGCATGATTTTCCAAAATTGACTTTAGTTGGAATTTTAAATATTGATCAATTCCTCTTCAGTATCGACTATCGCGCACAAGAACAATTAGCGCAGCAAATTGTTCAAGTGAGCGGTCGTGCAGGTAGAGGAAACAGCAAAGGACGAGTGATATTGCAAACTTCACAACCTGAGCACCCCTTATTGATTAGCTTATTGAGCAAAGGTTATTTGAACGTTGCTAAACAATTATTGTCTGAACGACAGAAGTGGAATTATCCTCCCTTTGGTTTTCAGGGGTTAATTAGGGTGACAGCTAGCAACAAAGACAGCGGATTAGTTTTTCTACAGCAATTAAGTGATGATCTGTCTTTATTGGGCTGTCAAGATGCAGGTGTTACCTTATGGGGGCCTGCACCATCCCCGATGGAAAAAAGAGCCAATCGCTATCGTTCTCAATTATTAATGAGTGCAAGCGATCGTATTGTTTTACATCAGTTTTTATCACAAGCGATTGGAAAATTACAAGTTTACAAAAAATCTGGGAATATTAAATGGTCAATTGATGTTGATCCTCTAAATATGCTGTAAAGCTTTGTTATATTTTGACAATACGTCTAAATTAATTGGACATTTTTAATATGACAAACTATATTGGGATCGAATGCTGACTGAATACTGTGGGAAATTTTGAATAATATGGGTTAATGGGCTAATACAAGTTTTTCAATAATTGGTCAAATAATTTAAACAGGGTGAATGTCAATGTATGTAGATTTTAAGGAAGAGAGCGCAACACCCTCGGGTCTTAGCAATGGGCTTTTGTGGATGTTATCTGGTGTTATGATGGGCTTGCT
>WGBH01000228.1 GCA_015494435.1 Thiotrichaceae bacterium
CCATAAAGGTAGTAAAAAAACCAGAAAAAGCAATCACACTAGAACAAGCTTTTAAATCAGTAGGTAAATCATTACGTGTTTTAGATAAAGCCACTGGGGATAGAATGTTTGGTATTGCTGCTAGTGAAATAACAGTGACTTTTAATATCAGCAGTACTGCAAGTGATAATCAAGGGGTTAATATATCGACTCCTAAATTAGGCAACAGTACTCAAACAGGGTCTCCTGCATCTTATACTTCTGCTGGAGAGGGCAATAATTCTAACACTAGTTTAAGCGAAAATTCCATATCTACTCATTCGGCAATAAAAGGAGAGCGAAAAAACCAAGTCACTGTGAAATTTGAAAGTATCCTCAAATTATTGCAAAATTTAGATCTGGAAAAAATTAAACTATTAAAAGAAATGGGATATTTTGGCAATATTAAAACATCTGTAAAATCAAATGAAATGATATTCAGTGGAGATAAAATGATTATCAAAAAAAATAAATAATTATTATGTGAATATTTATACAAGCAAAATCGCTTTAGCAGCGATACACTACCCCTCCCCTCCTCCCCTAAAGAGGAGCTTCTATGCAAACTTTCGTTAATAGAGAAAAATATATGTACCATACTGTAGAAACAAAAAAATCATTTGACCAGACCGTAACGGACTTACAACAAAGCGTTGTCAACAATAAATTTGGAGTATTGCACATCCATGATATTGGTGGCACTTTGCGTAGTAAAGGTATTGAGTTTGATAAGCAGTGTAAAGTCTTTGAAGTATGTAACCCTGGACATGCCGCTAATGTATTAGCCATCGACATGCATTTGAATATGGCTTTACCTTGTCGTATTTCTGTTTATACCGAGAAAGGTCAAACAAAAATCGGTTTTATTAAACCAGAACCTATGTTAGCAATGCTATCTGAGAATACAACACTACTAAAAATCGCCCAAGAAGTAGAACAAACAATGATAAAAATTGTTGATCAGGCCAAGTAGTCATTAATAATTTTCAATTAAATAATTTCCAAAGCCAAGGAATTCAAGCGTTAGTTTGTGCTAACTAAACAAGCTAACGCTTAAACTCCTGCGGAAATTTAATATGTGATATCTATAGCTTACACGCTTATAAATTGCGGTTTAAACAACCTTACATCGCAAAAAACTAGCTTCACCATGAGGAAAAATTACCTACTATCAGTTTTCTTCCTCATTTAATTAAGGATTAATTTATACTTGGGAACTTCCAAGTAATAACTAAAAAAGGTTTATAAAATGACAACAACGACACCTATTAATCCCTATTCAACTCCAAATTCTAATCTTGAAATGCCCCAACCTAGAAGTCATAAAGGGGGTAGTTTAGAATCAGGCATTGCAGGCGAATACGATTTTACTATTCGAGCGATGCTTTCGGAAGCATGGGCAAAAACCAATGGATTAAAAGGACCTTTTTGGGGCGCTGCGCTTTTATTGATGGTTTCCGTATTGCTTATCGCAATCGCATTAAGTTTTGCGCTAGGAACTGGTGGAACGGCTACACGGCTTATTGTACAACTTGCTATCACGGCTTTTATGTATCCCTTTATGGCAGGTATTTTTATGATGGGTGTCAAACGCTCTGTAAATCAGCCTATTTCTTTTAATATGATGTTTTCTTATTTTAGTGTGACAGGCACGGTCATTCTTGCAGGCTTCTTTTCTACTATTCTTACATGGGTTGGCTTTCTATTACTGATTATTCCAGGTCTTTATTTAGCCATTGCATACGGGTTGATTATTCCTCTCATTGCAGACAAAAAATTATCCGCATGGCAAGCGATGGAAGCTTCTCGTAAAGCAATTACTAAGCGTTGGTTTAAGATTTTTGGTTTATACCTTGTGATGGGTATAATTCTCATAATTAGTGTTATCCCTCTAGGTCTGGGCTTGATTTGGACTTACCCTATGATGGTTGCGTTAATGGGTATTTTATACCGTGAAATTTTTGGTGTAACGGGTGCGTAATGAATTGCTTAAAATAGTAAACATTAAGATATGGTACGCTCTTTATTCACTATTATTGAATACATCCTGAGCGCGATAGATCGTATAAGCGTTAGCGTCATACGACATGACATGACCATGGTTGATTTAATAATATTATCAGATGGCGTACCTTATTCGACTTAGCTAAACGGTGCATAGAATGCACCCGATCATGGCTTTGATTTGGGAGAGTGAGGTTTGCTATATACTAAGGTTATCTATCTTTAATGAAGAAAACAAACATTCCACCTGAGTGGCTAATTCCCAACTGGGATGCACCACAAAATATCAAGGCTGTTATGACCACTCGACAAGGTGGGGTTAGTTTAATGCCTTTTGACTCTATGAATTTAGGCGATCATGTTAATGATGATCCTAAGCGAGTTGCGAAAAATAGAACAAGTTTAAAAAAGAGGCTTAATTTACCTAATGATCCCTTTTGGTTAACCCAAGTTCATGGGGTAAAGATTGCCAATGCGGATAAACAATCGACTGACACGGTAGAGGCCGATGCATCAGTAGCACATAAAGTAGGTTCAGTGTGTGCGGTAATGACCGCAGATTGTTTGCCTGTTTTATTTTGCAATCGACAAGGCACAGTGGTTGCAGCGGCTCATGCTGGGTGGCGCGGACTTCATGCAGGTATTTTAGAACAAACCGTAAAATCAATGAATTGTCTTAGTTCCGATGTGATTGCATGGTTAGGCGTTGCTATTAGCGCGCAGCATTTTGAAGTCGGTGCAGAAGTACGCGAGGCTTTTATTTCTGTCCAAAATGAAGCGATAGATGCGTTTATTCCTTCGGCAAAGAAAGGCAAATGGTTGGCTGATATTTATTATTTAGCACGACTACGCCTACAAGCGATAGGCGTGACAAAAATAACAGGCGGTGAAAGCTGTACTTACAGCCATGAAAAACTATTTTACTCCTACCGACGTAAAGCAAAAACGGGGCGTATGGCGAGTTTAATTTGGCGCACAAATTAAGTTTTGTAAAGTAGGAGAATATAGGAGAATATCCTTATTTCTTTAGATTGATAACTAACCACAAATCTCACGCAAATGCTCGCGTGATTTACTTAATTCAGGATCAAACCTTAAGTAATAAGCATTAACCCAGCCGTTCTGACCATTCCAATGAACTTTTTCCCAGACTGAACTGCCATTTTTCACACTTTCAGTAGGAAGTTTTACAATACCTACTGCATCGTATGGAATGGTTGCAATAACCTCAGCATTTCTACCTGCCCGTTTACGCATATTCAAGCTTTGTCCTCTACCCACCTTTTGTACACTATGAACTTTTATAGGATAGCGCTTTCCAGTATATTTTTGTTGCGGATAACCACAGCAGACAGGGAGTTTAGGATTATTTTGCAAACAATTCATTCTCATCTGCCTAATTTTTGTTGCCTCGGGGTCAAACTTTAGATAAGAAACATCAACCCAGCCTTCGTGATTATTCCAATGCACTTTTTGCCAACCACGAACACGCGAGCGCCCATGTGCTTTACTACTTTCACGCTTTATAATCCATCTTGCATTATGTGGCAATTCAACTAGCACTTTTGCAGTCGCGCTAGGCTTTGCTCTCAAATTCAAAACCCCTTTTTGTCCCACATGAACAACACGGAACATTTCTCCTTCATCGGCATTGATATGGGTAGACAATCCCAGAAGAAATAACAGAGAAGATAAAATTATTTTATTTTTCAAAAGCATATCACTCAACTCCTTGTAAACGGTTTATTAACAAGGCGCAACTATATATTGTTTATGCTTTTTCATCTATCTCTATATATTAGCATATAAGTAAATGATTGATTAATACCCGATTAAGCAAGGCAATGTTATTTTGGATGAGGATTAACTATTGATCTAAAAATGCATATTTGTAGGTAAGGGGATGGTTCTAAAAACACTTACAAATCACAATAAAAATAATGGGGAATTTAATGTCGATACGCATTCATGTACCACTCTCAATGGTCACTTCAAAGCTACTTTTAGCAACTCAATACGCTTTTATTACTCTGATTTCCATAATGGCTCTAATGATCCTCTGCGTGTCTTCAGCCCAAGCTGAAACAGTTTCTATCGTAACTTACTACGGTAAAACAGGCGGAATATACGGAGATGGAAAGTTAAATGTCGTTGGTAATAAAATAAATGGCAGGGATGTCTGTCCTCAAGCCAATACCAATGCGAATGGTACTCCCGGCTGTGATATGAGTTCTGACTCAGGCTATCAAAAAAATGATCCAAATGACGGCATCCTTCATTCCCCAGTTAACACTTTATGGATGAAAAGATGAAAAGTGCCTCTATAGCACAATAATACTCTAATTTGCTATAAACTAGAGTACTTTTAGCTGGGCATAGCAACCCACACA
>WGBH01000229.1 GCA_015494435.1 Thiotrichaceae bacterium
CTCTTTGTTCCTCATTTTAATCAGTAATCCCCGCTTATGGTATAAGCTGTTGATTTTAAAGGAGTTAATTATTAAGCAACTGTGCTATAAACTGTTGTTTTATAAGTAATATTTTCTAAGTGCTTAGACTGCTCTTAATAATCACTTATTGATCAATATGTTGCTGCACAGTGATCAAGAAAATAAAGTATTTAAAATCAGTTACTTACACGCTAGCGGGAATTGCTGATTTTAAATGAGTTAGCCAAACTACAAACGCATTGAAATTAAACTTAAAATCTCGCTAAAATTAAAACTACTTGCGCTGCAATACCCTCTTCTCGACCCTCAAACCCTAATCGTTCTGTTGTCGTCGCTTTTACGCTGACTTGATCAGGGCTAACTTGTAAATCAACAGCAATATTATTACGCATGGCATCAATATACGGCGACATTTTAGGGGACTGCGCTACAATAATACAATCGACATTCTGTAAAGAATAACCTTGCTTAAGAATCAAAGCATAGACCTGACGCAGTAAAATTCGACTGTCTATATTTTCATACTGCTTTGCAGTATCAGGGAAATGCTTACCAATATCTCCTAATGCCAATGCACCTAAAAGCGCATCACAAAGCGCATGCAGTAATACGTCTCCATCAGAATGTGCTTGAAATGCTTTAGAATGCGCTATTTTCACACCGCCCAGAACAATATGATCACCCTCAGTAAAAGCATGAACATCAAAACCATTGCCGATACGAATATTATTTGACACTTAATTTATCTCTCAATAAAAATTCTGCTAAGGCTAAATCATCTGGATGGGTAATTTTAATATTGCTTCCTGATGATTCAATCAATAAAGGTGATTCACCACTGCTTTCCAATGCAGATGCCTCATCGGTAATCACAATATTTTTTACTAAGGCTTGTTCTAAGGCATCCGATAATGGTTTTAAACGAAACATTTGTGGTGTTAGTGCATGCCATAAATTTTCACGATCTTCTGTGAATAAAATGGAATCGTTTGCTTTAGCACGCTTCATGGTATCACTGGCTTTTTTAGCCAAAATACCACCGACCGTATTACCATCAAGGCAGGTTGTAATCAACTTATCAATATCTATTTTTAATACACAAGGACGTGCCGCATCATGAACCATCACCCAAGTATTCGCATCAAGCTGTAATTCATGTTGCATCATTTGTAATGCATTGAGGACAGAGTCACTTCGCTTTTTACCCCCTTTTGTCACAAAATAGGGAATTGACAAATTAATATTCAATTCCTCCCAATAAGGATCATTAGGATGCAGAGCAATTATTATTCCAACAATTGCTTTATGATTAGAAAAACAACAAAGAGTATGCTCAATTACCGTTTTTTCAAGTAATGGCAAATATTGCTTAGGACGATCAGCCTTCATTCGCTTACCTACACCAGCTGCAGGAATAACAACCCAAATTGAGCGATCAATCGATTTCATTATTTTGGCTCCGATAAAACATCAGAAACAATTGGTTCTTTTTTCTTTTTAGGGTCAGGTTTTAAAATAATTTCAAAAAATGTTTCGTTTTTCTTTATCATACCTAACTCACTACGGGCTCTTTCTTCAATTGCAGAATAACCCTCTCTGGCATCCTCAAGCTCAGCCTGAATCAGGCGGTTCTTTTCTTCTTGAAGCTGATTCATTTCTTTTTGTTTTTTAATATCTTGTTCTAATTTCCAAATCTCCGGATAACTTCCATGACCAATCCATAGGCTCACTAAAAGCAATGACAGCACAATAATATGAACGATTATCAAAAATTTCATAGAGGTTACAAACCAGCCCTAATTGGAAATATAAAATTTTAAGTATAAAGCTTTTATAATCCTAATACCGCTAACAGAGCAAATATTAATCCAAATTGAATACCTAACCCGAGTTCGGAATAAGACAAAAGCGGTTTTTTATGAATAAAGGAAGGTTTACAACAACCGATTCACTTAACAAAAAAAACTACTTACTACTACTATGCTAACACGCTTATTTTGTGATACTGACGATTTTTATCACGATTTTATCCCTCAATGGGAAGCCACACGGATTGAAAATAAAGAAAAAAGACGGAAAAGATATATGATAACAATGCCATCTGCGTATCGGCAGAAGTTGAGTTCACGTTTCTCTCGCTCTTTATCTAGTGGGTCAAGGTAGATGTTAACAACTGCGTAACATCAATTATTAATGAATTCAGCTTAACGATACGATAAAGAAAAGGCAATAAGTGAGGCGTAGGCGTAGGGGTCAACTTCAAGTGATCGTGTTGAGTTATTTAATACATTTTCAACATTTCTACGCAAACTAGCATCATCTGTTAGCTGGCTAGCGGCTAGTAGAAAATACTCGGCCGAAGGAATTGCTCCATCTTGTAAATGACGCATTTGAGTCCCTTGAGGCAATAAACTTTGCGTTATTTCTATCCAAACACCGTGTTTATAAAAGCGTTTCCATGCGGTTTGTGCAATGGCTAGACCTGTTTGCATCGATTTTTTATTACCTGTGGATTTCCCCCATGCTAATAAGCCCCATGCAACCGTAGCATAATCATCTAAAGTACCTTTTGTTGCATCAGCGGCGGATTTACGCAAAATTTTTCCATTCCAAAGACTTTCTAAAAAGAGTGCTAATTTGTCACCGTATACATTAAGTGATGGTTCATAGCTAGAGGCTTTTGCAAATGCACCCAGTAATAAGCCATTTTGTGATGCCAGTAATTTAGTATCTTTTGGTAAACCTCGATGTTTATTACGGTATGCTTTTAATTTATTTCTTAATTGATTCACTTGTTTTTCTAATAACTTAACAGGTTTTCCCATTTTTTTAGCCAGCGTGCTTAATGCCTCTTCGCGTCGTGGTAAGTTGCCGGCAGGTAGCTCATTCGCTTGGTCTAAATTCCATATTTTATAGGCTAAATCTAACTCTTGTTGATTTAGAATCTTAGGTAATTCATGCCGAGACCAGAGATAAAACCCTCCTTCTTCATTTTTATTATCCACCGCAGAAAGGCTTGATATATAGGCATTACTTTTACCACGCATGGATTCAATCACAAAGTGTAACGTTTCAATTGCTACTTGACGGTATTCTGGATTGTTATAACGCTCTGCCGCTTCAAAATACAATAAGGTCATTAAGGCATTGGTGTACAACATTTTCTCAAAATGCGGTGTTTCCCATGCAGGATCAACGGTATAGCGAAAAAATCCTCCTCCTATATCATCATGCAATCCTTTACGAGCCATTTGATTGAACGTCAACTGTAAAAAGTCATCAATTTCTGTATTTTTTTTCTGTTTATTAATAACAAGCAATGCGGTTAGTTGGGCAGTTGAAGGAAACTTACGATTCCCAAAACCTCCTAATAACGTATCTGCGTTTTTCATAATAACCGTTTGCAGATTATTGGCTACTTTGGAGATTTTCTGATTTGAGCTGGTTCGCTCCTGTGTTTGTAACATATTAGTTAATGTTTCATTTCTATTTTTTGCCATATCCATTAATAATTGAGGATCTTTTTTCCAACGTTGTTGCAATCCTTTTAGTACCTTCACAAAATTATCATGTGGCATATAAGTTGCCCCAACTAAAGGATAAGCGTCAGGCGTTAGAAATACATTTAATGGCCAACCTGCTGAACCTGTTGTAATTTGTACAAATTCAATCAAACGCTTATCCAATACGGGATTTAATTCACGATCCACTTTAATCGCGATAAAATCCTTATTTAATATTCGCGCAATGGTTTTACTTTGATAACTTTCCCGTTGCATCACATGACACCAATGACAAGAAAAATAGCCAACTGAAACAAAAATCATCTTATTTTCTTTTTTTGCTTTATCTAAAGCGGCTTTACCCCATAACTTCCAGTTAACAGGATCATTACCATGCATGGCTAAATAGGGTGAAGGATTATTTTTTAACTCATTCGCCAACAGGCTGTGGGTGAAAAAAACAAGGGTGGTCAATAGAAAGTAACGAAGCAGTCGTTGCATTAACATGAGTCTCATATAGAAAAAATACCAATAATTTCAGCCTAACAACTTGTCCGAGAATATGAGCCGAGCCGTAGCTTAAATCGGCTTTTCCACAGTAGGCTCATTATTTTTGGATAAGTGCCTAGATTATAACGTGTTGAATTGCTTTCTAGTTGCAACAAATCATTACCATAAATTTAATGAAAAAAATAAATCTTTCACTCCTTGTAAAAATCATCTCAGAAGCGCTGATACAGACGCTTTGAACTACTTGATATACTAGGGTACAATCGCTAAATGTCAGGAAATAGCTACGGAAAATTATTCACAGTGACCTCTTTTGGAGAGAGTCATGGTCCCGCCATCGGTTGCATTGTCGACGGATGCCCTCCTAATATGGAATTATCAGAGCATGATATTCAAGGTGATTTAGATTTGCGCAAACCAGGAACGAGTCGCCATACTACCCAGCGTCGAGAGCCTGATCAGGTGCAAATATTATCAGGTGTGTTTGAAGGTAAAACCACGGGTACGCCGATTGCGTTGATTATTCATAATGTTGATCAACGTTCAAAAGATTACTCCGAGATTATGGATCGCTTTCGCCCGGGTCATGCCGATTATACTTATTATAAGAAATACGGTTTTCGTGATTATCGCGGTGGCGGACGCTCTTCTGCGCGTGAAACAGCAATGCGGGTGGCGGCAGGAGCCATTGCCAAGAAATATTTACACGAAAAACACGGCATTGAAATCCGTGGTTATTTATCCCAATTAGGCCCTATTAAAGCAAAGCAATATGATTGGAGTGAGATCAGAAATAATCCTTTTTTCTGTCCTGATGCGGATAAAGTGCCTGAAATGGAAGCCTATATGGATGCCCTGCGTAAAGAAGGCAATTCCATTGGGGCTAAAATTAGCGTTATTGCCTCTAATATTCCCGTGGGTTTAGGCGAACCTATTTTTGATCGCATTGATGCCGATATTGCGCATGCAATGATGAGTATCAATGCTGCTAAAGGGGTGGAAATTGGCGCAGGTTTTGATTGCGTCACCCAAAAAGGGACTGAGCACCGCGATGAAATCACCCTAGAGGGTTTTGATGGTAATCAAGCAGGCGGTACATTAGGTGGGATTACATCGGGACAAGATTTAGTGGTGCATACCGCTTTTAAACCCACTTCTAGTCTGCGAATTGCGGGTAAAACTGTCAATCTTGACGGTGATGCGGTGGAAGTAGTCACTAAAGGTCGGCATGATCCTTGTGTTGGTATTCGTGCTACACCCATTTGTGAAGCCATGCTCGCCATTACACTGATGGATCATGTAATGCGCCATCGCGCACAGAATCTTGATGTCACCACCTCCCTAAAAGACATACCCGCTTCTCTTTACACCGATTAATAAGAAGCTAACTATAACTATATATGGCTGTCAAAGTAAAAATTTGTGGTATAACCTCCGTTAAGGATGCCTTAGCGGTTAGTGCCTCTGGAGCGGATGCTATTGGTCTTGTCTTTTATCCTAAAAGTTCGCGTTATCTATCCATTGCACAGGCCGCTGAGATTTATGCCGCTTTACCTCCTTTTATTAGCGTGGTTGGTTTATTTCTAGATGCAAGTCAAGCCGAGGTCGAAGCCGTTTTAGAACAAGTGCCACTGGATTTATTACAATTTCATGGCTCGGAATCCCCTCAATATTGTGCTATCTTCTCACGCCCTTATATCAAAGCCGTCGGTATGATTGGCTTGGATGATTTTGCCCTTTATGCAGATCAATACCCTGATGCAAAGGCTTTTCTTGTTGATGCTCATGCACCAGGAGCGGCTGGTGGTACAGGAAACACGTTTGATTGGAAGGATATTCCTAATGATTATCTTAAACCGATTATACTCGCAGGTGGTTTAAATCCTGATAATATTGCAATAGCTATTCAATCTACTGATGTATATGCAGTAGATTTAAGCAGCGGTGTAGAGATTTCAGCAGGCATCAAAAGTGAAGAAAAAATTAAAGCATTAATGCAAGAGGTAAAACGCGTTGAGCACTCAGAATAAAATAAAAAATAATATTGATTTTAGTACCTTTGACTGGAATTCAATGCCCGATGCAGCAGGGCATTTTGGTATTTTTGGTGGCTGTTTTGCTGCTGAAACGCTAATGGAAGCAATTGAAGAGTTGCGCGATGCCTATTATACGCTAAAAGATAATACTGCCTTTCAGACCGAATACAATCAAGATTTAAAACATTATGTGGGTCGTCCTAGTCCCCTTTATTATGCTAAACACTGGTCTAAAGAATTAGGTGGGGCGCAGATTTATTTGAAACGTGAAGACCTCAATCACACGGGTGCACACAAAATAAATAATACCATTGGGCAAGCCTTACTCGCTAAACATATGGGCAAAGGACGCATTATTGCAGAGACGGGAGCAGGGCAACACGGTGTTGCAACGGCAACAATTGCCGCTCGCCTAGGTTTAAAATGTGTCGTCTATATGGGTGAGGTCGATGTTGCTCGACAGGCTCCTAATGTTTATCGAATGAAGTTATTAGGTGCTGAAGTTCGCTCTGTAACATCAGGTTCTAAAACCTTAAAAGATGCTTTAAACGAAGCGATGCGCGATTGGGTCACTCATGTTGATGATACCTTTTATTGTATAGGTACTGTAGCCGGGCCACATCCTTATCCTGCTATGGTACGTGATTTCCAAACCATTATAGGAAGAGAAGCACGCGAACAAATGCAAGAACAGGCTAATTGTTTACCTGATGCCTTAATTGCCTGTGTCGGTGGTGGCTCTAATGCGATTGGTTTATTCCATGAATTTTTAGCCCATAAAAGTGTGACACTCTACGGTGTAGAAGCTGCGGGACATGGTTTGGAAACAGGTCAACATGCTGCTCCTTTATGCACAGCAAAACCTGGAGTATTACACGGTAATCGCATGTATTTAATGGCTGATAAAGATGGACAAGTGATTGAACCCCATTCTATTTCGGCAGGATTAGATTACCCCGGTGTCGGTCCTGAGCATTCTTGGTTAAAAGATATTGGACGTGCGAATTATATAGCGGTGACAGATAAAGAAGCAATGAATGCCTTTCATAGCTTAACCCGTATTGAAGGGATTATTCCCGCATTAGAAAGCAGTCACGCATTAGCCTATGCAATGAAATTAGCCCCTACGATGTCAAAAGATCAAACGATTATTGTTAATTTATCAGGACGGGGAGATAAGGACATTAATACCATTGCCGCCTTGGAGGGAATTAGCTTATGAGCCGACTCAACGCTTGCTTTGAACGCCTAAAAACAACAAATAAAACCGCATTGATCCCTTATATCACCGCTGGGGATTCTAATCCGAGTATTACCGTCCCTTTAATGCATCGCATGGTCGAGGCAGGTGCTGATATTATAGAACTTGGTATTCCATTCTCTGACCCAATGGCAGATGGCCCCACGATTCAATTAGCCTGTGAACGTGCTTTAGAACATCATACCAGCTTGCATGATGTGATTGAAATGACAAGAGAATTTCGTCAGCAGAATAATATCACCCCCATTATTTTTATGGGCTATATGAACCCTATTGAGGCAATGGGTTATATCTCTTTTGCAGAAAATGCATCCGATGCGGGAGTGGATGGTTTATTAACCGTTGATATGCCACCTGAAGAAAGCAATGATTTATTGCAAGCATTGAAACCAAAAGCTATCGACCCTATCTTCCTACTTTCACCCACAACACAAGCACAACGTATAGAAAAAATTGCAAGCAAAGGCAGTGGTTTTCTTTATTATGTTTCACTCAAAGGGGTGACAGGTGCTAATGTACTCAATATTGATGAGGTTACACAACAGGTCGCCAATATTAAACAGATTTCAAAATTACCGATTGGGGTTGGTTTTGGAATTAAAACCGCAATGGATGCCGCTGCCATCGCTAAGGTTGCCGATGCGGTGGTTGTCGGTAGTGCAATTGTAAAAATTATTGAGAAAAATAAAGAG
>WGBH01000230.1 GCA_015494435.1 Thiotrichaceae bacterium
GTTCTTGTTTCATTTTTTCACGCAAATAGTCCAAAACATCATTGGTAATATCCACGCGCGTACTAGCGGAGACATAGTCTTGAATAATAATATCAATTTTACGTCGCTTTCTTACAGCATCTATTGCTAGGTAAACTTCAGCCTGTATTTTATCTAAGGCTGCATTTCGTGCAAAACGCCATTCTTCACGAAAATCTTCTATTGCTCGGTTATGCTCCCGTTCATGTTTGCGAAGTTCTCTTTCACGCAGATTTTTTTCTCTTACAGATATACCGTCTTCATCTTTTCTAAGCTGGAGTCTTTTTATTTCTATTTGTTGCTTGTCTAATTTGTCTTTTATTAGACGGAATTTAGCATTGAGTTTACGACTAGATTCTTCTGCTTGTGGTGCTTTTCTCATTATCTTACTGACGCTAACGACGCCGATTGACATACGATCAGCGAATAGTGCGGTTGGAAGAAAAAAAAGCACCACAAACATTAGTGATGATAGTGTAGTATTTTTTAAGCTATTCATGAGAGTAATTGAATTCATATTCCTTTATGAGATGTGTAATTTTAGTGGCTAGGACTTTGTCTTAGAATGTTGCCCCCAAGGAGAATTGTACTTGACTGGTTTCATCACCTGCTTTTGCATTTAATGGTTCAGAATAACTAACGGTTAATGGAGCACCTAGAGGGGTCATCCATGTAACGCTTAGACCTGCTGAGTAACGCATTTCATCTGCCTTAAAGGTATCATCAAAAACATTGCCACCATCAACAAAAGCACTGGCTCTTAAACCTTTGACATCGGATAAAAATGGCATTGGAAATTGTACTTCTGCAGTGACGGTTGTTTTTAAATTAGCGCCCCTTGGGGTTCCATTGGAGTCTTTTGGGCCAAGACTATTATGATCAAAGCCTCTGACAGATCCAATACCACCTGCATAAAAATTCTCATAAAAAGGAAGCTCTTTTGAATTCCCCGTTCCTTTGCCGTAAGAAACGTGTCCTTTCAATGCAAAGGTTATATCATCTGTAATGGGTTGATAAACTGTGCCACGGTATTTTAATTTATAAAATTGTAAATCACTGCCTGGAAAACCAATGTCTACTGCTAACGATTGACGTTGTCCTTTAGTAGGAAAGAGACTTCTATTACGAGTATCATGAATATAACTAAGTGTACCGAGTAATTGATCGTAGTTGTTACCATGGTCGAGAATAAATTGCTTGATATGTTTTGGAGAATTAGTTTTTGAAATTTTAATTTTACGGTGTTCACCGCCGACACTAAAGCGTAATGAATCATCCTCACCTAAGGGGATTGTATAATTGACATCCGCACCATAAGAGTCACTTTGATAATCAGAAATATCTGCTTGATCAGCATTGGTTTTATTGTAAAAAATATTAAAACCACGGCCAATCCCATCCACGGTATGATACGGATTATTATAGCTAATACGCAGATTTTTAGTTGAGGCACTGTTTTCAGCGGAAATAGAAAGACTTTTACCTGATCCCATAAAATTATTTTGTGATAATCCAACACTGAATAAAAGACCTTCATTTTGAGAGTAACCCACAGCCGCAGTAAATTGATTGGATGAACGTTCTTTTACAGTGATATCAAGATCAATCTGATCACGTGTTCCCGCCACAGGTGAGGTAGTGATATTAACACTTTCAACAAATGGTAAACGTTGAATCCGAATTTTTGAACGTTCAACTTTTTCTTTGGAAAACCATGAGCTTTCTAATTGACGCATTTCACGGCGGAACACTTCATCTTTACTGCGATAATTACCACGAATATTAATGCGTCGAACATAAGTGCGTTGCCCTTTATCCAATTGAAAAGAAAGATTGACAACTTTTCTTACTTCATCAATTTGAGGAATAATACGCAGTGTTGAAAAAGCAAATCCTTGTTTTCCTATTTGGGATTTGAGGCTTTTACGGGTTTTTTCCAGTGCTTGTTGAGAGAAGACCTGTCCTTGTTTCAGATGTACTAAATGACGCAGTTCTTGTTGAGAGGTATTGGAATTAGAGGTAACACTAATCTTTCCCACTCGATATTGATCTCCTTCATGAAGATTTATATTAATAAAAACAGAGCGTTTATCTTTTGAAAGCGAAACTTGTGTTGAGCTGATTTCAAAGTGTAAATAACCACGATCTTTATAAAAAGCGGTTAGTTTATCAAGATCTCCTACTAACTTTTGTTTTGAATATTTATCACGACTACTAAAAAAGGAGAAGGAGCGGGGTATGCCCGTGTCTAATAATGCTTTGAGTGTTGATTCAGGGAATGCTTTATTACCGCTGATACTAACCCTCTTTATACGTGCAACCTTGCCTTCTTTTATTTTGATATTGACGGCTAAGCGATTGCGTGACAATTTTGTTAAATTTGTTTTAACATCAGCGGCATAATTGCCTCGTGCTAAATATTGTTGTTTGATTTCTTTCTGAATGCGAGCTAACGCAGCTTTATTTAAAGGGCGACCTTTAGCGACACCTGAGCGTTTTAAGGCTGTTAGTATCGCTTTTGATTCAATAATATGATTGCCCGAGATATTAATTTCACCTACGGCGGCACGTTCTTTGATATTCACAATCAAAATATTGCCACGCTTGCTTAACTTTATATCTTCAAAAAGACCCGTGCGATACAAAGCACTCACCATTTTTGCTGACATGCGATCATCATAGCGATCACCAACTTTAATAGAAATATTACTTAATACAGTACCCGCTGCAACGCGTTCTAGTCCTTTTATTTCAATATCTTGTAATACGAAACTAGCAGCCAGTGCATTTTGAGCTGTGGCGAGCAGACAACTTGCAAGAGAGAGTTGAAGTGTTTTTTTTATCATAATAATTATCCAACTAATCGTGTAATATCGTTATATATCGCTATTACCATTAATATACCCACCAGCGCCATACCAATTTGTGCCCCTGCCGCCTCAAATCTTTCTGAAACAGGGCTCCCTTTGATAATTTCAATCAGATAATAAAAGAGGTGTCCTCCATCCAACATTGGAATGGGTAATAAGTTAAGAACGCCTAAACTTAAACTAATAATTGCCAAAAAACCGAGGTATACAGTAAAGCCAATATTAGCACTCACCCCTGCATAATTAGCAATGGTGACAGGACCACTGATATTTTTTATGGAAGCCTCACCAACAATTAATTTGCCCATTACCTTGAGTGTCATAATAGACATTTTCCAAGTATCAGCGATACCTAAGGATAAGGCTTCGCCTATCGAAGCATGACGTACAAAAAGTAAATCTTCCCTATCTTTGTCACTAAAAACTCTAGCAAGATGTACGCCCATTAGACCAATGGTTTTACCGTCAATTTCTTGGGCTTTTGGGGTAACGGTGATTGTTTTTGTTTCATTTTGACGCTTTATTTTTAATTCAACGGCTTGACCTGCATGTTGATGAATATATTTTGTGACTGTCGCAACTGATTCAGCCACAATACCATCATAACTGATGATGATATCTCCTTGTTGTAATCCTGCCTCTTCTGCGGCACTTTGAGGTAGTACTTGTAATATTTTTGAGCTATGTGGAGGTCGCCAAAAGCTCATCCCTGTTTTAACAAAATAATCACTTTCATCGGCTAATAATTTAACAGAAGAAAGATCAAGTTCACGAGTAACTTCTTGTTCATCTACGGTTTGTACGGTTACTTTAAGTTGTGGTTGTTGTAAATATTCATTCAGTAGGGAGAGACGCACTTCGCTCATGGAGGAGACTTGAGCGCCATTAATGGCAATAATTTTATCCTTTTCCTGAAAACCTGCTTGAGCTGCGGGTGTTCCTGCAATCACAGTGCCAATATAAGGGCGCACTGAATCGATACCGATCATATAGGTGGTAGCAAAGGCAAAAATAGCAAAGATAAAATTGAAGGCAGGGCCTGCTAATACCACTAAAAAACGTTTCCACACAGGTTGACGATTAAACGCCCGATGTACTTCATTCGTTGCAACATCGCCTTCGCGTTCATCTAGCATTTTGACGTAGCCACCAAAAGGAATGGCAGCTAGAACGTATTCTGTTTTATCGCCTTGCTTTGAGGTGTAAGTCCATAAAGGCTTACCAAAACCAATAGCAAAGCGTAATACCTTAATACCTAATTGACGTGCAACCCAAAAATGTCCAAATTCATGCACAGTAACTAAAATGCCAATGGTGACAATAAATGCAGCGATAGAGATTAAAATATTCATAAGTTTCTTGTGCTAGATTAATAGCCCCGATTGTTTTTAGAAATTGACTGAATGTTCAGTCCTTAGGAAAAAAATGATACTCCAAGTAGGAGGACACAATAAATC
>WGBH01000231.1 GCA_015494435.1 Thiotrichaceae bacterium
ATGGTATATCTTCCCGAATGGAAGTTGAGCTACTTAAAATGAATGACTTAAGGGGAAAATCAAAAATAATGTATCCAGTAAAAATCATACTTTGTGGTGGAGATGCAAAAATATTGCAACCCTATCTTAATCAATCAACACAACGAGAAGATGACTGGCTAATGCAAGGATTACAATTAATTGCAGAATTTAGCACCTTAAAATCAATCACTAAGCCTTCTGTCGTGGAATAACAACTATGCGTCTATTGATTGTTGTGTTGCTATTTGCAAATATTGCCTACTTCGTTATGGTTTTTCTACTGGCTAACCCCACGTATACACCGCCGACTGCTAGTAAAGCAGGTATTCCGTCCATTGAGCTAATAGAAGATAAGGTAAATTCAAATATGTCTTCAACAAAAAGCGCCCTCTGTTATACCGTAGGGCCTTATAATAGTGAAAAAGCGACTCAACTCGTTGCTAAGAAACTAAAAAAAATAGGTTTATCGGTTAATATTTTGCGTCAAAAAACAAAAGATACCCTAAACTATTTAGTTTATTTAGTCGCACAGGAAAGTCGTGAGGATGCGCTTAAAATTATTGAGGATATTAAGAGGTTTGATGATAGTAACAAGTTTGATGCAAAAAAATATCATTTAATTGAATCTGGCCCTTATAAAAATGCGATTTCCTTCGGCTTTTTTGATGATTTAAATAAAGCACGTCGCCATTCTGAATATATCCGTTATCTTGGCTACGATGCCCGTTATACCGAACAAAAGGCAGTGCGGGAAATATTTTGGCTCAATTATGATGAGCAACCTAATCAAAATGTTCCTGTTTTGAAATGGAGTAAAGAAATTGATCCAAGCTCATCGGTTCAAAAAATTTCGCGTTCGTGTGAGTTCTAACCTTCTCTAAAAATAGGTAACTATATGAAATTCCTCCATGCCGCTGATCTTCACCTCGACAGTCCTTTGCGTGGTTTAGCACGTTATGAAGGCGCACCACTTGAGCAGATTAGAGGGGCAACCCGTCAAGCTTTTGATAAACTGATAGAGCTTGCGATTAAAGAACAAGTTGATTTTGTACTACTAGCAGGAGATTTATACGATGGTGATTGGAAGGACTATAATACAGGTCTTTATTTTATAAACTGTATGGGAAAGCTCAAACAAGCAGGAATTTCTGTTTATATGGTGTCTGGCAATCATGATGCTAGCAGTCAATTAAGTAAATCATTACGCTTACCTGAAAATACCCATTTATTTAATGCCCGCAAAGCAGAAACTATTTTTATAGAATCATTGCAAGTTGCCTTACATGGACAAAGTTTTATTAAAGGTAAAATTACCACTGATTTAAGCCAAAAATACCCTCAAGCTATTCCTGATTATTTTAATATTGGCTTATTACACACCTCTTTGAATGGTCGTGAAGGACATGATACTTATGCGCCTTGTACCTTGGAAGGCTTAAAACAAAAGCACTATCAATATTGGGCATTAGGACATGTGCATCAGCGTGAAGTGCTAAGCGAAGAACCGTGGATTGTATTTTCAGGCAATCTTCAAGGTCGCCATATTCGTGAAAGTGACCAACAAGGCAAAGGCTGTACTTTAGTGGAAGTGGAGCAACAACAGATTATTCGGGTAGAACATAAACCGCTGGATGTATTGCGCTGGTTTACCTGCACCCTTGATGCAACAGATTGTGATTCCGTCGATGCCATTTTAGAAGCGGTAGAACAGGCACTTTTAGACAAACAAGCCGATCATCCTCAGCATTTTCTGGCGATTCGTTTGATTATTCAAGGTCAAAGTCCCGTGCATCATGAGTTACAAGCACGGATTGATTACTGGCAACAAGAATTTCGCGCTTTAGCCAATGTTCTGGGTAATCTTTGGTTAGAAAAAATTCAAATTAAAACCACAGCGGTGATTAATCCAGAGCAAGCATTGCAAGCTGAAGGTTCAATTGGTGATTTATTGCGTTATTTACACCTTAATGAAACAGAAGAACCAGAGGATGAGGAAGGTTTGCAACAATGGTTAACTGAAATATTGCACACGCTACCGCTACCAGAAGAATATTTACAAGGGGAAGAGTATTTTAATCTTAAAAATACTGAACAATGGAAGGATTTACAACAAAGCGCTAAAGCACATCTTTTCCAACTATTGCTTCAATCCACAGGTGAAAAACAATTATGAAATTGCTTGAACTAAATATCGAAGCCTTTGGCCCTTTCACTCAAAAGAAGCTTATTTTTTCACCCAAAAATCCATCTACCAATGCTAAAAAGGAAAAAGGCGGATTACATCTTATTTATGGTAAAAATGAAGCAGGGAAAAGTGCTTGTTTACGCGCTTTAAAAGCATTGCTGTATGGTGTTCCTCCCCGTACCACTGATAATTTTTTACATATCAATAATAAATTGCGTATCAGTGCTAAATTACAACATTCTACAGGGGATACCTTATTTATTCGTAGACGCAAAGGACGTTTAAACACACTCTCAGATGAAGAGAATAATGTACTCGATGATGCAGTTCTAGCCCCTTACTTACAAGGTTTAAACCAAACTCTATTTGAAACCCTATTTGGCTTAGATCACTTCGCTTTAGTCAAAGGGGGCGAGGCAATGCTAACCCAACAAGGCGAAGTGGGACAGGCATTATTTTCCGCAGGCATGGGGATTGCTAATTTACGTCAACTATCGCAAGGCTTAGAAGAAGAAGCAAAAACTTTATATGCACCAAGAGGCAAAAAACCTGAAATTAACACCTTACTAGCTGAGTATAAACAACGTTTAAAACAAATTAGAGAACACTCTTTATCTGCATTGCAATGGCAAAAGCAACGCAAGCAATTAGATAATTTAGAACAACAATTACAAACACAGTCCGACCAACTCAATACCATCAAACAAGAACATGATCATTTAAAACAACTACAAATAATTAAGAAATTATTTGTAGAACGCAATCAATTACAAATACAATTAGCTGATTTAGGGACTGTTCCACATTTATCCGACAATTTCACTACACAAAGAATTCAAGCCTTAAAAACACTCGCAGATAATCAGCAACAAATTGATCGTATTAGCAAAGAACTAAAACAATTAAACCAAGAACAAAGCCAGATTCATCTGAATAAAACACTTTTGAAAATGGCTATACCACTTGAATATTTGCAACAAAAAGTCAGTGGTTATATTAAGAATCAACGTGAATTAAACCATAATCAACAACAACAACAGAGTTTAGCTGCCCAAAATAAGCAATTATTATTATTTCTCTCACCAGAATTAGCTCAGTCATCAAACAGTGATGCAGAAGAAAGTTTATTCCCCTTTTTTAATAAAAGTAAACAACTTCGTGCCTTAGCACAACAACAAATAAGCTTGCAAACCGCACGACAACACGCAAAAGCGCAACAGAAAAAAGCGCAGTCAAATCTCAATAAGGCACAACAAGCATTACACCAGCTCCCTACGTTATACGATACAAAAGCATTACGCTATAGTATTAAACGCGCTCGTGAACAAGGCGATTTAGAGCAAAAACGTCAAGATCTTATTCGTCATTATGAAAAGCAATGCGCTGATTGTAAGCGAGACATCCAACGCCTTGGCTTAGCTTGTGAGGATTTAAATCTATTGGATGTATTGCCTATTCCATCAATGGAAACAGTGGAGCGTTTTAAAAAAGAATTTCAGCAAAATAAAGACCATCTTAATCAATACCTAGCGCAACAAAATGATGCTCAACAACGACAGCAACAATTAGAAGGAGAATTAAAGGCATTAACACTCAGTGGTGACGTACCAACAGAACAGGCATTAACAGCGGCACGAAAGCAACGTGAACAACTATGGAAAACTATTCGTAACCTCACATTAAATCCTAAAGAACAACAAGGTTTAGAACAAAAACTTACTCTATTAAATAAATTTGAACAACATATCAATACAGTTGATCAACTCGCAGATCGCTTACGCCGTGAAAGCGAACGGGTGCATAAACAGGCCGATTTATTAGCTCAAAAAGAAATCAATAATACGCAATTAATAAGTATTGCTAAAAACCTTGAACAATTATTAGAGCAACAAACAAAATTAAAAATAAAATGGAAAACACTCTGGAAAAAAACAACACTTGATCCATTGCCCCCCAAAGAAATGAGTGCATGGCTACGCAATTTACAGCGTTTACAAGATCAAGTCAGCACATTAAATCAATCATTACAAGATTTAGAAGATTTTAATCAATATTATTATGAAATCTGCCGTTTAATTGAAGAAAGTTTGCATTATACAGGCGGAATCGTAGGGGGGTTAAAAAGCAGTGAATACGAAAGCATTGATTGGTTATTAGAACAGGCGGAGCAACGCCTAGACATATTGGAACATAATGCCAGAGAGAAAAAACAATTAAAGAAAGAAATTATCAATCAAACAGAAGCTTTAAACATTGAAACAGAAGCTTATCAACAAGCAGATAAAAAATGGCAACAATGGCAACAACAGTGGCATACCTTGCTAGAGCCTTTAGGTTTAAGTGAAAATAGCCTCAGCATTGAAATTAATGAGCTATTAGATAAGGTCATTGAGTGGTTTAATAATCGTGAAAAATTGTTAAAACTAACCGAAAAAGCGCAACTTTTACAGACAGAACAAAATGATTTTGAAATTGACTACCAAGCGTTAAAAGATCAACTAACAAGTGATGATGAAGTAATCGATTTATCTCCTGATCAATGGATAAAACAACAATATCATGCCCTAAAACAACAACTTCAACTCCAACATAATTTACAGCGCTTACAAGAAAAACAACAAGAAAAACAAGTCCATCAACAACAACTACAAACAGAGTTAAAAGCCAGTCAAAACCTCTTAATCACACTTTGCAAAGAAGCTAATTGTGAACAAATTGAATCTTTAGAAGATATAGAACAACGAGTTGAACAAGTAAAAAGCTTAAAAACAGAACTCAAACATTTGCAACAACGCATTAATGAACATTGTGGGACTTACAAATTAGAAGAATTAGAAGCACAACTAGACGATTATCAAGCCGAAGAATTAAAAGATGCATTAGACACATTAGCACTCAAAATTAGTGAGCAAGAACAACAACGTGACCAACTTAATAAAGAACATGGCCGTTTAGCCGAGCAATTACACCAAAGTGAAACACAATCAGGAGCCGTTGATAGCTCCAACGAAAAACACGCCATTTTGGCGCAAATGAGTGATAAAGTTCAAATCTATTTGCGCCAACGTTTAGCTGAACACATTTTAAAACAATATATCGAACGCTATCGACAACAGCATCAAGGGCCTGTATTAAAACGCGCAGGTGAATACTTCGCTACCCTCAGTTGTCACTCTTTTCAAGGCTTGGGAATTGATTATAATGCACATGACCAAGCGATTTTAATGGGACAGCGCAAAAATAATGAGTTTATTGCCATTGAAGCCATGAGTGATGGTACACGGGATCAATTATATCTTGCCCTGCGTCTAGCATCTTTAGAACAGCATGTGCGTAATGCTGAACCCCTACCCTTTATTTTAGATGATATTTTAATTAACTTTGATAATGAACGAGCGCTAGCAGGTTTAAATGCACTCTCTCAGCTAGCACAAACAACACAAGTTATTCTATTCACCCATCACCAACATATGATTGATTTATTTTTACAACAAAAACAACAGAAACAGGATTTTATGCTACATACCTTAGGAGTAGGGCAAAGGCATTAAAATATTGAAAAATATAAGCAAGTTAGAAACAATTACTTGTTATTTAACATGAAATCGAATTTTTGTAATCTTTTTAGGTTTGGGGATTGCAGGGAATATTGTCTCAATAGTATGGACTCCTCCCTTTCATAAGTACTTTGTCTCGTTCCCAAATGGGAATTTGGGAACAAGTAAATTTTAGCTTCGTGCAATGCGCATCTTAGCCGACCTACCGCGCTTATTTGTATTTCGTGTTTCAGCCGTATCTAACAGATCTAAAACAACGACTCCAGAGAAATTACGTATAAAAATTTTATTTATTTAAACTATAAAATAAATAAAATTGCTAATTTTAACAATCTATTCTAAATAATAATTTTTTTGATTAAAAAACAATCTACATCTAATGTTAAGGGGAAAAACATGGAAGTTCTGCATGGCTTGATTGGCCGCGTTAATAATCCAAAACATTGCCCAAAGCAGTCTACAGCAGTATTTCCAATCTCAAATAACAATACATACTCAGTAAATC
>WGBH01000232.1 GCA_015494435.1 Thiotrichaceae bacterium
CTTTTCTCCTGTTTCGTATAATTTTTAAATCATAACGACGAAGCTGTGCGGCACAAACGAAGCGGAGCGTAGTTTGCGACCGAACGCGCATTGTTATGTATTACATCCAACCGTAAAACCTTTGAAGTGCACTTGCGAGAAGGCTACTCGCAACGCCAAGCTCAATTTGCCAAGAAGCATCAACGGCTTTTGAGAGCATGCTTTGTAACCACGATTTTACAGAGACACCAAACTCACCTTGCTTTGGCCCGCCTTCGGCGGCGTCTGCGGCTATAGCTGTTTTTAGTGCCTTTATATCTGCATCTTCAACGCCATGCTCTCTCAGAGTTTCTGAAAGACTATTAAAGTCTCCTTTGATAACTATTGCATTATTCCGCTGCATATTACCACTGCCTACTATTACAGTGGCATTATCGCCAAATATCGCGTTATTGAATATGTTTTCAGCATCTGTAACAGCCGCACGCTGTTTTACTTCTTCATCGCTCATTTCGTCATCAAAACTTTCATTAAGCTCCAATAAGAAATCCAGCAAACGTGACCGTACTTGTGTAAGGATTGATGTAATTCCAGATAGTTGGATCTCACTCCATGCGCTTTGAATTTGGAAGCCGCCTGACAATGGCTCACCTAGCATGTGATTGGCCTCTATTGGAATAGGGCGCCTAAGGCTACCACCATCTGATTCAGTGAATTTCTCTAGAACAGCTAATGATTCTGTCATTTTTGCTGTTTCTAGAGATTCTCTAAATGATTCTTTTAAGTGCATAGTTGGTATTGGATGAGCATTTACTTGATAAGCCATATTAACCATATTAGCTAATACTTGAGCAGGCAATATTCTGTAAGAAGGTAGGTTGCTATCATCAGGGTAGCCGTTTAATTCATTATTGACCCAATCAATTAACTCCTTGTGACCGATTTTATACAGAACAACTTTAGTTTTTATAAGTGCTTCGATAAGGCTTCCATCACTGTTACTGAGCAAATCAATAATTTCACTTATTAGTTTCATGTTGCATTCTTCCTACACATAACGACCAAGCTGTGCGGCGCAAACGGAGCGCAGCGTAGTTTGCGTCGAACGAGCGTATTGTTATGCGTTCGTTCAAAATGGTATATCGTCAAAATCATTCGCTGATACGCTTTCAGTTGTGCTTCTTCGTCGTGCAGCCTCAATTGCCTCAATGAAACGAATAGAACTTGTTACATGGCCAAATATAAGCAGGCTTTCATTGTAATTGAGCACCTCATTATCATGTGCGTAACTTTGCTGATTTCTTACTTTATTAAATGCCTCCATGACGGATATGCTTGATTTAAGTATGCGCTCTGTCATCTCTGACTCTATTAACCCTTCTTTCTTCAAATGCTTGATGTACTCACCGACAAGGCTATGCAGAGGTTTTTCCCGCTCAGTAGTAATGCCGTGCTTTTCACAGAGCACTCTGAAGTACTTAGTGACAAACGTGTGCAATCTATCTAACCCTGTTTCTGGCTCATTTCGATCAATAGCCTCACGAACAGATTTTGCTAATGTTTCAAAATCTTTATCTTCTTTGATTGCTTCAACTGCACTAATGTCAGGAACAGGTGCGCTAGCTTTTAATCTTTGGACGATTTTCAAGCAATCCTCGGGGACTGGCTTAATTTCATATCCATGATTTAGTTCGTCCCAGTTTTCGAAGATATCGCCTAGTAGTTTGCCTACCAAATAATTCGATTCTTTTTCCCAAAATGCTCTCATACGGTTGGCTTTTGAACCGCTAGCGTAGTCGTATTTTTCGTCATATATCTCAATACCGACACTTTCCAGAATAAACTCTTCGAAAGTTCGGTTAGAAAAGTCTAGGACGTAACCGCTTCCCATACCCAAGGCACGCTCTAGCTTCCGCTTTTCCATCATTGTGAGATCAGACACGATATTCCCATTACTTATTTACGCATAACAATTTATTAAACATACACTATTATGCACTATGAAGCGGATGTTGGTCAAGCTTTTACTTTTTTAAGGGTATTTACCGAAATAAAGGTACGTAGTTGCTATAAATGTATTTCTATCCTGTTATTTTGTGATAGTTTTTATATTTTACAACCGGATTAAACAATACATCTTTTCCATAGCAAACAATCTATAATGCCCTCGTAAATTAAGAAAAACTTATCCAAAAGTACTTATAGTTGATAAATAATAAGCGAAATACGATTGAACAAATCTTTTTCTTCAAATATTTCTTTCACCTTTTATCTCAACATCCATTAAACAACTTTACATACTTTCAGAATATATGTATAATAAACCAAAGAACAAAGGGGGGCGTAAAATGAACACGGTTATTGTAGGAGAGAGAGGGCAGATTACCATACCTAAAAGATTAAGGAAAAAATACGGAATAAAAAACTCTCAGCCTGTTATTATTGAAGACAGAGGCGGAGAAATAGTCATTAAACCGGCTATTGCAATACCTACAGAAAAGTTAAAAAGTATGGTTAGAAAGTTTGACGATGAATACATAAAAAACATTATAGAAGAGGATTTGCTAAAAGAGGGAGAAAAAGAGGAAATAAAAAAAAAATGGAACAAATAAAAGTATTTTTAGATAGCAATGTTCTCTTCTCTATTGCTTATTCCGGCATTAAATCCAAATCTTATGTGCTCTATGAGTTGCAGGATAAAAATTTAATTAAAATCTATATTTCTCATTTGGTTCAAATGGAAACAATTTACAATATGCAGCTTAAAAAACAGGATCAAATGGATTTATTAAAAAGTTTACTTGAAAATACGGAATTGCTCCACGATATAGATATACACAACAAAAAATTAGAGAATTTGCCCGATGCCGATAGAGTTATATTATCTACTGCTATTTACCATAAAATGGATTACTTTCTAACGGGTAACTCTCGTGATTTTTCTGAATTTTATGGGATGAGGATAGGAAAAACTCTTATATTAACTCCCGGAAAATTTCTACTTAGATAATCCATCTTTTCTATAAACGTCGCTTTTGTCAATTGTCTGCTTTTTATATTAAGCAGTTCAAAAACTATACTGATACACGGTATTAATGGTGATTATAGCATAGTATCAAGTGCTGTCTC
>WGBH01000233.1 GCA_015494435.1 Thiotrichaceae bacterium
ATTTTTAGTGTAGATTGTCCCTCCAAAACTATTTGAGGAGCGTTGCAACCCCTTCACTCTGTTTTAAATATCTAATAATAAAACAGTAAACGACTGAGGCTAGGCTCGAATAGGTTTATCGTTTTGCAACGGCGCTCAGTCAAACTTTAAGGAGTACTTAGATTATGGCTGGGAATCATTTATTCACTTCCGAATCTGTTTCTGCAGGTCATCCCGATAAAATGTGCGATCAAATTTCTGATGCCATTTTGGATGCTATTATTGCTCAAGATACCAATGCGCGCGTTGCTTGTGAAACACTGGTTAAAACGGGTATGGTTGTTTTAGCAGGTGAAATTACTACCACAGCAACAATTGATTATGAACAAATAGTCAGAGAGACAGTCACCGATATTGGTTATACCTCATCAGATATTGGCTTTGATGGTGCATCTTGTGCCGTTTTAAATGCATTGGGTACTCAATCCCCTGATATTGCAATGGGTGTTGATCGTGAAGATAAAGAGGCACAAGGCGCTGGTGATCAGGGCTTAATGTTTGGTTATGCAAGTAATGAAACCGATGTTTTAATGCCTGCGCCTATCACTTATGCTCACCGTCTGGTAGAAAGACAAGCTGAATTATTAAAAACAGGTGGATTAAGCTTTTTACGACCTGATGCGAAAAGTCAGGTGACTTTTCGTTATGAAAATGATCGACCTGTTGCTATTGATGCGGTGGTACTTTCAACGCAGCATGAACCTACTGATATGGATGATTTACGCGAAGGCGTGATGGAAGAAATTATCAAGCCTGTGCTTCCTGCTCAATGGTTAGATAAAAATACTGCCTATCATATTAATCCAACAGGTAACTTTGTCATTGGAGGCCCTGTCGGAGATTGCGGACTAACAGGACGTAAGATTATTGTAGATACTTACGGTGGTATGGCACGTCATGGTGGAGGCGCTTTCTCTGGAAAAGACCCTTCAAAAGTTGATCGTTCAGCCGCCTATGCAGGACGTTATGTGGCTAAAAATATTGTCGCAGCAGGTCTAGCAGAGCGTTGTGAGATTCAAGTCTCTTACGCCATTGGTGTGGCAGAACCCACTTCTATTTCAATCGAAACTTTTGGCACTAGCATACATAATAATGGCAAGATCGAAGCAATTGTACGCGAAGTCTTTAATCTACGTCCTTATGGTATTTTGAAAATGCTGGATCTTCTAAAGCCAATTTATCGTCAAACAGCCGCTTACGGTCATTTCGGACGTGAGAATATTGGCTTACCTTGGGAAATAACCGATAAAGTTGATGCGTTAAAATCAGCGCTTTAAATATTTCAACCCGTAAATAATTTCACTCTAAAACGAATCAAGATATCATTCTTCATTCGCTTTAGAGACCCTGAAAAACATTAGGAAAAAACTAAAGAATGAGTAATGACTATATTGTAACCGACATCAATCTAGCTGATTGGGGTCGTAAAGAGCTAACTATTGCAGAAAATGAAATGCCTGGTTTAATGGCATTGCGCGCAAAATATGGCGAAGAAAAGCCATTAGCAGGTGCGCGTATTGCAGGCTCTCTACATATGACAATTCAAACAGGTGTCTTAATTGATACCTTGACCGCATTAGGGGCGCAAGTGCGTTGGGCATCTTGTAATATCTTCTCAACTCAAGATCATGCGGCTGCGGCGATTGCGGCCTCTGGCGTGCCTGTTTTTGCTACCAAAGGCGAGACACTGGATGAATATTGGGACTATGCCCATAAAATCTTTATGTGGCCCAATGGTGAAACGGCTAATATGATTTTAGATGACGGTGGCGATGCAACAATGCTCATTGAGCTAGGCACAAAAGCAGAGTCTGATCTTTCTGTTTTAGATGACCCAAGCAGTGAAGAAGAAGTTGCACTGTATAATTCGATCAGAGCAATGCTAAAAGTGAATCCAAACTGGTACTCAAATATTCGTCCAAATATCCAAGGTGTGACCGAAGAGACAACAACTGGCGTGCATCGTTTATATGAAATGGAGAAATCAGGCGAGCTAATTTACCCTGCTATTAATGTTAATGATTCAGTGACTAAATCTAAATTTGATAATTTATACGGTTGTCGTGAGTCGTTAGTGGATGGCATTAAACGTGCAACAGATGTCATGATTGCAGGCAAAATTGCAGTGGTGTTAGGTTATGGTGATGTCGGTAAAGGTTGTGCGCAATCTCTACGTGGCTTAGGCGCAACCGTTTGGATTACTGAAATTGATCCTATTTGTGCATTACAAGCAGCAATGGAAGGCTATCGCGTGGTTAAAATGGACGATGTGGCTGATCAAGGCGATATTTTTGTCACGGCCACAGGTAACTTCCATGTTATTACGGAAGAGCATATGCTCCAAATGAAGCATGAAGCTATCGTCTGTAATATTGGTCATTTCGATAATGAAATCGCAGTCGCTGATATGGAAAAATACGAATGGAATGAAGTGAAACCTCAAGTTGATCATATTAAACTACCTAGTGGCAACAGTATTTTATTATTAGCAAAAGGTCGTTTGGTTAATTTAGGCTGTGCAACAGGGCATCCTAGCTTTGTTATGTCAAACTCTTTTACCAATCAAGTATTAGCTCAAATCGAAATTTTTACAAAAGGTGATCAATACGAGAATAAAGTTTATATGTTGCCTAAGACATTAGACGAAGAAGTGGCGCGTTTACATCTTGAAAAAATTGGAGCCAATTTGACCGAATTGACAGATTATCAAGCCAATTATATTAGTGTTAATAAAGCTGGTCCTTATAAGGTTGAGCATTATCGTTACTAAGTAACCATTTAACCGTCATAATAATGCACCACAAAGGGCATTAAATAACTTGTGTTTATTTGATCTGTCCTTTGTGGTTTTTTTATGCCTATAGAGAAATTATTTAAAAAATAAGAGATTGATATGAGCACTCAAAAATTTAGCTTTGAGTTTTTCCCTCCTAAAACAGAGAAGGGAATTAAAAACTTAAAGACCGTCAGAGAAGAATTAGCCAGATTAAACCCCGCCTTTTTTTCTGTTACCTATGGGGCAGGTGGTACAACACAAGAGGCAACACTTGACACGGTTATTAATATCCAAAAAGAATCAGGTATTGATACCGCGCCACACCTCTCTTGTATTGGTTCAAGCAAAGAACAAATACGCGATATTTTGCACACTTATAAAAGCAATGGGGTGACACGTATTGTTGCATTACGCGGTGATATTCCCTCAGGTATGCGAGATATCGGAGACTTTCATTATGCGAATGAGTTAGTTGATTTTATTCGCCAAGAAACGGGGGATTATTTTCATTTAGAAGTAGCAGCCTATCCAGAAAAACATCCACAAGCAATAAGCTATGAAGCCGATCTTAAAAACTTTGCAAGAAAGATCAAAGCAGGGAGTAATAGTGCTATTACCCAATATTTTTATAATATTGATGCGTATTATTATTTTGTAGATGATTGTAGAAAATTGGGAATTGATACCCCGATTGTCCCTGGTATTATGCCGATTACTAATTTTACCAATTTAGCCCGTTTTTCTGATGCCTGTGGTGCAGAAATTCCACGCTGGTTACGAAGTCGTTTAGAAGGCTATGGCGATGATTTGGATTCTATACAAAAACTAGGGACTGAATTTGTAACAGAAATGTGTACTAAACTATTAGCGCAAGAGATAGCAGGTTTACATTTTTACACTATGAACCGTGTAGAACCGAGCATGACAATATGGCAGAATTTAGGTTTAAAAAGCTGTAGCAAATAATAGCAGAGAAATTTCGGTATTATTCATTTCTTGGTTTGCACTATTAGTCGTTACCTTGGCTTTAAAATATCATGTGATTTAATACCTTCGCCAATTTTAATTCAAGCTTAAAACAGTCTTTTTCATTCTATATAAATCAACCATTTATAGGTGTTAAAAACGCGCTAAAATGCGTTGGTTTTTATTTTGGCGAAGGTATTGTATATGAAAGATGCCTAAATTTCTTTAATTTACACAGCTATTATTCTTTTCCCATTGATCAACTTCAGCAGATTGCGCTTTGTGGATTTGATATTTTTCTAACGTCTCATCATTGGTTTTATTTGCCACTTCCCGATCAATCGCCAATGAAATACCTAAACTATCTTTTAATAGGATAATAGGTGTTTTTGCAGTTGAAATTAAACAATAAAACTCTTTAAAGGAGTTAAAGCGTTGTTGGTTAACAGTAGTAATATTCATAGGAGCAAGATCATGTGTACCCGTATTATATGAAGTAGATAAAACATTAACCAATGTAAGTGTATCAATCTTATCTTTATCCTCTGATATTTTATATTCTTTAGTCGTTAGACAGTCCTTAGCATATTTCTTAGCAACAAAGACATAACCTCCATAAATAAAGTAACGAGGGTCTTGGTCAAATTCTTGATCTGCTATGGTTATATCTTTTAGAGGAAGATTAATTTGTTTACTTTTACCCTTGCGGACGATATTTAGTTTTAGAATATCATTCATTTGATGCATATCAATATAATGCAAGAATACAAAACGGGTATTGTCTGCACCAAAAACTTTACCATTATTTTCAATTTTTTTACCATCAATCGCTGTTATTATATCGCCTTGTTGCAATACATCTTCGGCTTCGGTATTAGCACAAACTTTAGTAATTAGAATACCTGATTTATCGGCAGGAAGTTTATAATAACCTTCGCGCAATGCAGTGCTTTCTAAATATTGAGTCCGAATAGGAAGATTCGGAATACCATCAAAATTGCCATCATCAATGTCTTTTAAGAAACGTTTAAGCAAATTGACAGGAATAATATATCCACCTGAATTATCATCCTCATTATCAAATTGCATCACAACTCCAACTACCTTTTTTTCAACAATTGCAGGCCCACCACTATTGCCATAGTTCACTGCGGCATCCACCTGAATGGCTAAATAGGAAAGATCACTGTGAACATAGTTTTGGTATTCAATCCTTGAAATCACACCTTCTGTAATACTAAGCGCATCGCCTCCAACAGGATAACCATAAAGAGAGACTTTCTGATGAATATCAGGGAGTTCTCCTAGCTCAAGTGGTTTTACTTTATCAAAGAAACTTTGATCATCAAGCGTAATTAAAGCTAAATCCGTTTCATGCGAAACGAAACTAATTGATGCTTTATAGCGTTTTGATTCACCATCAAGTTGAACCTCGATAAAGGTATTATCTTCAACAATATGTGCATTTGTAATAATCCGATGTCCTTTAATCACAAACCCTGTTCCTGTTCCGCTAATGGTACTCGTATTCCAAGGCTCTGAGATATCAAATGATTTAGCGGTTAGATGGATTTTTACAACAGATGAAGAAAGCGAGTATTTATTATCCAATGCAAATGCATTTTGGACTATAAACTGCAAACAGAAATAAAAAAATAAGAGTAAAAAGTGGGTATAACGAAAACAGTAATTCATAGGATGAATAATATTAAAAAAATAAATTTCAGGGCTAGGCTCTATTGGAGAAGGGGATTGATCTACGTTACTATTTATTCCAGTTTTTAACCAGCATTATTTATCATCTTATTAAACCTGCACATTAGCCCGACGGGTTTATTATTTGCTAGATGGGTTTTGTAAACCCGTCCACACCGTTTGAATCTTGCGTAAAGATTGAGGTATTTTGCTACTTAGAAACATTACGATGAGGTAACAGATCCCGTCGCGCATTGAATTTGCTGCGATTGCCCTGCCTAACAACCCCGTTGCGTATTCAAATTTATTGTGTTTACTTAACTTATATCAGATTATACGCCAAAAAAAAGAAGCTAACCTCTTGCATAAACGATAGGATTTGATAGAATTCTCGCTCTTTAAATTTTGTCAACAGCATTTTGAGGATCTTCAGCATGAAGGCCGATATACATCCAGAATATAAGCAAGTCGTATTCCAAGACTTATCAAGTGATTTTAAATTTTTGACACGTTCAACTATGTCATCAAAAGAAAGCATTCAATGGGAAGATGGTAATGAGTACCCACTGATTAAAGTGGAAGTTTCTAGCCATTCTCATCCATTCTATACAGGCAAGCAAAATATTAATATTGTAGCGGGTGCGATTGATAAGTTCAATAAGCGTTACGGCAGAAAGTAAGGTATTGATCTATTATAGCTGTGATCATTATATATTAATGTTAGCTTTGCAGAAAATAGATCCATTCAAGAAGGCACTCCATCAGAGTGCTTTTTTTATGGCTTTTTTTCTCGTTATAACTGTTTTTTCCTCACTACTGATAGACTGTGAAGCTAAACCGATATATCAAAAAGTTGCATGGGTTTATGATGGCGATACTTTACGACTCAAAGATGGTCGTAAAATTCGCCTTATTGGTATGAATGCCCCAGAGGTTGCGCATCATAAAAAGAAAGGGCAACCTTATGGGCGTGAAGCAACGGAAAAATTACGCCAGTTACTTAAAAGCGTCAATTATAAGGTTAGATTAGAAACAGATCTGCAAAAAAGAGACCGTTATAAACGTTACTTAGTCCATGTGTTTTTAGCGGATGGAACGGATCTATCGCAATGGATGCTACAAAATGGTTGGGCAAGCCTTATGATTTTTCCTCCGAATACACGCTATATTGGTATGTATCGAAAAGCGGAACAATCTGCACAAAAAATGAAGCGTCATATCTGGCTACAAAGCAATTATCAAATCCACAAAGCGTCGCAATTAAAAAAAGGTTATCGTGGTTACGTTCGTCTTAAAAGTAATATAAAAAGCATTAAGATAACAAAAAAGACAATATTTCTGGAGCTAGACAAGAAAATATTTATTAAACTAAGTAAACATTTTATTCATTATTTCACTCATTATGACCCTAAAAACCTACTTCATGATGAAGTCATTATCAGAGGGTTTTTGTATAAGTCTCGGGGCAAGCGCATCATTACTCTTCGTCATCCTGCGCAGTTAGAACTCAAGGGTCAGCATTAGACTTTAAAGGAAGGATTCAATGACTTTTCGTCTTAAATTTACTCGCACGCTCTCTGTGTTTGCAATAAGTATCGCATTCGCATTAACGATAACGGCCTGTTCTGTTAATCCTGTTTCGGGAAAAAAAGATTTTTCTTTAATCTCCGAGGATCAAGAAATACAGATGGGTCTACAAGCACATCAAGCTATTTTAAAAAAACAAAAAACTTATAATAATGCACGTTTACAAGCCTATGTGAATAAGATTGGGCAAGAATTAGCGAGCAAAAGCCATCGCAATAAAATCCACTATACTTTTACAATATTAGATGATCCTAGTGTGAATGCGTTTGCGCTACCTGGTGGTTATGTCTATGTTACAACAGGTTTAATGGCGTATTTAAATTCTGAAGGTCAATTAGCAGGCGTGTTAGGGCATGAAATTGGACATATTACCGCTCGACACGGAGTACAACAAACAAGCGCAGGCATGGCTGCTAATATATTGATTAATTTAATTAACAAGAAGGCAGACGGTAGTGGTAAGTTATTGAATGTATTAGGTAATGCGATGTTAAGTGGCTATGGTCGCAAACATGAGTTAGAAGCGGATCATTTAGGTGCGGAATATTTAGCACGTGTTGGCTATAGCCCAAAAAATATGATTGATGTGATTGGCGTTCTAAAAGCACAAGAAATGTACGCATCAAATCAACAGGGTCGTAGCGGTGGCTCTTATCACGGTCTATTTGCAACGCATCCTAGCAATGACCAGCGCTTACAAGAAGTCGTCAATGCAGCTAAAAATATTCCATCAGCAGGTTCTCGTGCTCCTAATCGTAATGCTTATTTAAGACAAATTAATGGTTTAGAATTTAAAATCAGCAAAAATAAAACGGGTCGTATTGTCGTTGGGACGGTTAAAACATCAGGACTAACCTTTGAAGCACTGGCTAAAAAAAGTGCAGTAGGAGCAGGACAACTCCGCCTACTTAATGGTCGATATCCTAACGGACGCTTGAATCAAGGCGAATTAATCAAAATTATTAGATAAATAAAGGAAAAGACCAATGTCAAACACATTAAAAGAACAAGCACTTGCATACCATCAATACCCAAAACCAGGGAAAATTGCTACTAAAATCACTAAATCCACCGAAACACAGCATGATTTATCACTCGCTTATACCCCAGGTGTTGCAGAGCCTGTTAAAGAGATTTATGAAGACTCCGAAGCAGCTTATAAATATACCGCTAAAGGTAATTTAGTCGGTGTTATTACCGATGGCACGGCAGTTTTGGGCTTGGGTAATGTCGGTTCGTTGGCAGGCAAACCTGTGATGGAAGGCAAAGGGGTACTATTTAAACGCTTTGCGGATGTCGATGTGTTTGATATTGAAATCAATGCAGACTCTCCACAAGACTTTATTGATACCGTAGTGCGTATTGCGCCAACTTTTGGAGGAATTAATCTTGAAGATATTGCAGCCCCTCATTGCTTTGAAATTGAGCGTAAACTGAGTGATTTATTGGATATTCCTGTTTTTCATGATGATCAGCACGGTACAGCCATTATCATTGCAGCAGGATTAATCAATGCCTTAGAAATTCAAAATAAAATGATTGAAACAGCGGTTATCGTTTGTCTTGGGGCAGGTGCTGCGGGGATTGCTTCAATGCAATTACTAGAAGCGTTAGGTGCAAAAAAAGAAAATCTTTATATGTTAGATCGTGGGGGTGTTATTCATGCAGGACGTGATGATTTAAACCAATACAAGGCAGAATACGCACTCACCACAGAAAAACGTAGTTTATTAGAAGCGTGTACGGATGCAGATGTTTTTATCGGTGTATCAGGACCTAATTTACTTAGCGAAGAAGCGGTCAAAGCAATGGCACCAAATCCTATTATCTTTGCACTTTCTAACCCTGATCCTGAAATTGATCCTGTAATTGCTAAAACCGCACGTCCTGATCTTATTATGGCAACAGGTCGGAGTGATTATCCTAATCAGGTTAATAATGTACTCGGTTTTCCCTTTATCTTTCGAGGTGCATTAGATGTGCGTGCCTCCTGCATTAACCGTGAAATGCAAGTCGCCGCCGTAAAAGCACTGGCTGACCTTACTAAAGAAGAAGTCCCCGAAGAAGTATTGAAAGCTTACAATAAAGAGGCAATGGCATTTGGTGCTGATTATATTATTCCCACTCCACTTGATCCACGTTTACGTCAACGGATACCTCAAGCGATTGCACAAGCAGCGATTGACTCAGGAGTGGCGAAAAAATAAAAAAGAGATTCACCTTGAATAACTGAATAACAGGGTATTACACTTCCTTCCTAATTTAGGAAAATGGAAACAATGCTTTATAACAATATCCTCGCCAAATCTAAACTGTAGAGTGGATAAGTGCAACGCATCCACCGCAACCTATTGATTTTATTGGATGCTCTATCCCTTATCTATCCTACAAATCACGATTGGCGAAGGTATTATTATAAACGTTCGCTATATTAAGTTTTATCTTAGTGACGGAAAAGCTGAAGCTTTCACTCCTTTTGTTCTACCTCACCTTCGTTGCGCATCTTTTCTTCGATGCAATTGTTTACGACGACGTGCTTCTAAACGCTGTTTACTCGTTTTTTTGATTCTATCTTTTTTAAAAGCTTTGACTCTAGCCACTTCTCGTTGACGAATGGCATTAATTTTTTGCATTGCATGAGCGCGACGTACCATTTCTTGTTTAATCGCATTTTCAATCCGTTGTTGGGCTAATTTACGACGCTTTGTTTCTATTTTTAATAAAGCTGCATCTCTTTGCTCCTTAATATCAACATCTGCATTCGCTACTCGCTCAAAAATACCTTTACCGGGGTTTTTCTTAGGCTTAATAAAACGTGCAATCACGCGACCAACACAGCCTCTCCACCAACAAGGGCTATGATAAGCAAAGGTGATTAAGGCCCGGTGTTTAGGTGCGGTATGAATAGGTTGATTAATATATTCTTTAGTTCCCCAACTCCCAAACCAACGTGGTGTTCTAGGGGCTGAAAAGGCAACAAATAAAGTGCCCCCTGCCTTCTTCCAGCCTGATAAGAGATCATAATATGCCTGTCCCATTTGACGACTTCGATTAGCGGCAATAAATAAACGGGTTGGATTTTGTTTTATATTACGACTTTCCCAGTCTACCAAATGTTGTCCTCCTTCATAGGCAACTAATCGCACCCCATATTTCCGTACTGTTTCTGCCTGTTTTTTAATAAGCTTAATCACATTAGGAATAGAATAGGGTTCTTTAAGGTCATACAATGCTTTAAAAATATCCTTAACAGAACGTGCGCGACGCGAGGTACTCATTTTTGGATAAAAATAAGGCGCAATGGCTAAAACATCGGTTTTTTTATAAGCATCACGATAAGAAAGCACCATATCACTAAGGCGAGAATAAGGCGTATACCCTCCCATAACACGTATTAAACGCTGATTGCCTCTGAAGATTTTCGTCCATAAATCAAATATTTGTACACTTCTAAGGGAATAATATTTATAACCTGCTTTTATTTTATCTTTATCAAGGCGCATAGCTAAGCCTTTTTTCTTAACATAATTTGCCTGTGTAAAAATACCATTCCATGCTTCATTAGTGTATTCAATATACACGTTAAGCTGAGGGTTTAAATGACCTTGTACATACTTTGCAAACTGTTGAATATATTGATTATTTGCTTTATGTGGCAAGCAAAACCAAGGATCAATATTTAATATATTAGCTAAACCCACCATTATTTCAACGGGTGCACCACGGATGGCAGTTTTTCCGCCCCATGTTTGCTGTTCAAGTGTATTACGCTTAGCCCACGAAGTAATGGGGTTACGAGTAATGCCTGACATATTCATAAAACGAATCACTTTAAAGTCTTTCATATAATCTAAATAAGCAGGATTAAAAATAATAGTATTAAAATTTCGCTCAAAAGATAGAAATTGTCCTGGTGGACATTTTTGTGGGTGTCTAACTAAATCAAAAGGGTTGCTACTACAGATACCACCTGGCATTAAAATATGGATATCACGGATATGATTTTTTGGATCAGTTGATTTTATAATCAAAGTTGCATTGATCTCAGCTGACCTCCCCGCATAGATTGAAATAATATCTTTTCCAGTAAGTCGCTTAACTAATTTCGCATTATGTCCGTAAATAATTTCCCCTTTGCCTTTATATAACACCGTATAAAGACCTTGTGGCAGAACCTCTTTAGGTACATTTTTTATAAAACGGGTGCCCACCTGTGCTGAAGGAGGAATACTCGTTGGCCACCCATTTTTATCATAACGTATCGTCCCTTTAGTCAACCATGGTCGCGCTTCTTCAAAAGGAATTGATGATTTAAAAATATCAACAAAAGGCAAACTGGCATCATCTTCAGTAATTTCATTGGTATTAATACCCAAGGGGGAGTTAGGAGGGGAAGGGGAGGCGCTAAATGCAATAGAACAAGGAAAAAGCAATAATAGAATAAAAAATTCAAATCGAAAAGTCATAGAAAACCAATATCCTTGCTTGAAATGAACGCTTCATTGTAGAGGTAATAAACTAATTATCCAAAGAAAAAAGTCTATATTGACAATTCTTCATCTTAGATTGACTGAGTTTTATTATTTTTTATTCTAATAATGAAATATTCGTTTCAGTTGTTTTTTTATCAATCTTGAAACGTATTTCACAATACTCCGTATGCCAAGCCATTGGATTTGGGTCATCTGAACAGTTACAATCCAAGGAGTCCAAGCTTTAGCTTGTGATCCGCACAAGCTAAAGCTTGGACTCCTGCGGAAATTTAATATGTGAATATCTATATCTAAAAAGTAGTTTATCGTTTTTTTTAATTAAACAACGTCTTTATACATATTCAAGGCTGTGAAAGTATTCCTGAAACAAATAAAAATGGTTAAAATTCCCCGTGTTTCGCCCAAAAATGAAGCCAGTAGCTCGCTATTATCTTCATTTTTGAACAAAATTTAGAGGATTTTTCCTCATTCTTCTTCTGTCCCAGAATATTTTCACAGCCTCACTTGATTGAGAACGCAACGTTGCAGCAGGCTGATATAGCTCGCTACCTTAATATTTACGATTTACTTTCTTCAATCATTTTATGAATAATGGGGGCTAGAATAATTTCCATTGCCATACTCATTTTTCCACCAGGAACAACAATGCTATTACGACGTGTCATAAAAGAGTCATGTAACATGTTGAGTAGATAAGGGAAATCAACATTGAATTTAGCAGGATCTTTAAAACGGATCACTACCATACTTTCATCAGGTGTTGGAATATCACGCGCAATAAATGGGTCGGAGGTATCCACTAAAGGTACACGTTGGAAATTAATATCAGTCCGTCCAAATTGTGGTGTAATATAATGTACATAGTCAGGCATACGGCGCAAAATAGTCTCAACGGTGTCGGATGCAGCATAGCCACGTTCAGCATAGTCACGGTGAATTTTTTGAATCCATTCGAGATTAACACTTGGTACAACACCAATTCCTAAATCAACATACCTTGAAGTATCAATCTCTTGTTTGCTATCTGCTACAAGTCCATGTAATCCCTCATAAAAGAGTAGATCACTGCCTGCTTCAATTTCTTCCCAAGGGGTAAACTCTCCAGAGGCTTTATTACAGCCAAGACGTGCATTTTGCTCGGCGGCTTCATCGTCATTATGTAAGTAATAACGTTTTTTACTGACACCCTTTTCGCCATATTCTTTAAAGGTTTTTTCTAATGCCGCAAAATCGTTGGCTTGAGGGCCAAAATGACTAAAGCTTAAATCACCATTTTCTTCTGCTTCTTTGGCCTTTTGAGCAAATTCAACACGGCTTAAGCTGTGGAAGCTATCACCTTCAACAATGGCTGGATGAATATTTTCACGTTTAAAAATATTTTCAAACGCTCTTTTAACATAAGTTGTACCAGCACCAGAGGAACCAGTAACAGAAACAACAGGATACTTCTTTGACATAAAAACTCCTTAAAAATGAGAAAATGAGGTGTGTGTATTGTATATGCGATTTATCTACAAAAAACAATATCTCATAATGGTCGCAATCTACCTATTCTGCCTGAAAC
>WGBH01000234.1 GCA_015494435.1 Thiotrichaceae bacterium
GAATATAGCTGTAAATATTCACTTATTGAATCAACCTCTATAGGTTCCGGAACACCAGAAGATTAAAGGCCTAACAAATAGCTGCACGCGGACAATTTAAAGCGGCACTTGTTTTGCTAAAAAAGCAGCAAAAACGCGCCACTTTAAATTGCCGGTGAGCAAGGCGTTAGTTTTAAAAAATGAAAACAGACGAAAAATACATAGAGAATATCAGGCTCCAATATAAAAGAAGAAAGCGTGCTGGCACCTTGTTAATATTTGTTACTTTGGCGTTATGTGTTCTCACATATGTCACAATTAAAAAAACAAATGAAAGTTCATTTCTAATACTCGATACACTGCAACTTCAACAAGAAGGCAACATTGTTACATCAAATGACATTAAAAACGTAAAGTTTTCAAATGAATTGGCGCATTCTATGGGCATGAAAACAGGGGTTCTTTTAAGTATGGGGGTAATATTTATTACTATCTTTTTCTGCTACGTATATATTTTATTTTTTGGTATGCGCAAAGAACGCCTTCTTATTAAATATTATGATAAATCAAAAAACTAACAATGTGCTGCAGTTGACCAGTAATACGCCGCTTCGCTCTGTATTACGGTCAACTGAGCTTAAGCGTTAGAAGAAAAAAACAATATGGATATAAAATCAATAGTAGAGAAAACTGAAACAGTTGCAGGTCGTACATTTGATTATTTCATACAAGTGCTTATTGTTATCTCAATAATTACTTTCTCAATTGAGACATTACCAAATCTTGATGTAACTACAAAACGATACCTTGATACAGCTGAAGCTGTAATCGTAAGTATATTTTTAATAGAATATATTTTGAGACTATATGTTTCAGATCGTAAAATTAAATATATCTTTAGTTTCTATGGTTTAATTGATTTCCTAGCTATCGTACCGTTCCTCATATCATCAGGTATAGACTTAAGATCTTTAAGAATTTTTAGATTGTTAAGGTTATTTAGGTTGTTAAAACTAATTCGGTACAATAAAGCAATTCGTCGATTTTCCAGAGCATTTGTAATTGCAAAAGAAGAAATAGTCTTATTTGGTGTAGTAACAATTATGCTTTTGTATTTGTCTGCGGTAGGTATTTACTACTTTGAGTCATCTACACAACCAGAAGCATTTAAAAGTATATTTCACAGTTTATGGTGGGCTGTGGCTACATTAACCACAGTCGGATATGGCGATGTTTACCCAATTACAATTGGCGGCAGAATCTTTACCTTTATAATATTAATGATTGGCTTGGGTATTGTTGCAGTACCAGCAGGATTATTGGCATCAGCACTTTCTAAAGCCAGACTAGAAGAAGAGGAGAGTTAAATGGGGCAATGTAAATTTTGCGGTGAAAAAGCAGGGTTTCTTAGAAGCGCACATAAGGAATGTAAAAAAACAAACGAATTAGGTAAAAATAATATTATTTCTCTTGTAGCCTCTAAAGGCTCAATAAGTAGTGATTTGAAAGCTCTAGAATTAAAAATTGAGAAAGAAGCTTCAGAAAGTTTTATAAACAAAGCAGAGATGGAGTCCTTGCTAGTAAAGGGGTATGAGCAGGCTGTTGATAATGCATTTGATGATGGTGTACTTTCCGAGGATGAGGAAAACGCCTTAAATGATTTGCTAGAACATTTCTCTTTGTCTCAAACACAGGTTGATAACGCTGGCAAATATACAAAAGTTGTTAAGGGGGCAATCCTGCGTGATATTTTTGACGGCGAAATACCAGAAAGAATAAAAATAGAAGGAAACCTTCCATTTAATCTACAGAAAACTGAAAAAATAGTATGGGTATTTCAGGATGTAAAATACTATGAGCAGAAAACAAGAACACAATATGTTGGTGGTTCACAAGGTGTAAGTCTCAGAATCGCAAAAGGAGTTTATTACCGTACTGGTGCTTTTAAGGGTGAGCGTGTACAAACATCAGAGACAATACATGCTGACACAGGATTACTTGGCGTAACAAATAAACATATATACTTTGCAGGTGAAAATAAAAGATTTAGGATTAACTATGCAAAGATAGTTGCATTTGATCCGTTCTCAGATGGCATTGGTGTTATGCGCGATGCAGCCACAGCAAAGCCACAATCATTCGTTACACAGGACGGCTGGTTTACTTATAATTTAATTACAAATTTAGCTCAAATGTAAAATCTTCTAACAAATAGCTGCACCAGACAACTAAAAGCGGCGCTTGTTTTGCTAAAAAAGCAGCAAAAACGCGCCACTTTTAATTGCTGGTGAGCAAGGCGTTATGTGTAAAAATATAGAGATGAAAGCGAAAAATTAAAATGAAAAACAATCAAAACAAGACTGTGGGTGAGACGACACCAACGTCCTTCTGGGTGATAGTAGGATTGTTCTTAATCTGGAATATATTAGGCGCGTTCCACTATCTGACTTCCGTCAATGCCACGGTAGAGAGCTTAGTGGCGCAAGGCATGACGATTAAGCAGGCAGAAATTTTTCATAACACGCCAAGCTATCACTATGCTGTATTTGCTTTGGGTGTCTGGAGTGGGTTACTCGGCGCTGTTCTCTTGCTTCTTCGTAAAGCTTGGGCAGCTCCAGTTTTCTTATTCAGTGCGGTTATGGTGATCGTTGCCTTTGTTCTTGATGCTGTCAGCGGCAACCTTTCTGCCCTTGGCTCAAGTTACTTGGGAATAATGACCTTTACCACAATGTTGGCACTTTTCGAAGCGTGGTACTCTAGGCGTATGAAGGTTCACAGAATCTTACGGTAACTTTACAGAATGGTAGATGTAATATTTTTCAACAACCAGGAAGAGTTTAGCGATTGGTTAGCAGAACATACTGAGGCTAATGAAATTTGGGTAGGCTATTTCAGGAAAAGCACAGGGCGTGCAAACCTTACATGGTCTGCATCAGTAGATGTCGCTCTTTGTTTTGGGTGGATTGACGGTATACGAAAAAGCATTGATACACAAAGCTATAAGATTCGCTTTACTCCACGCAAAACAACTAGTGTATGGAGTGCTGTGAACGTAAAGAAGGTAAAAGCATTAATACAGCTTGGAAAAATGAAACCAGCAGGAATGCACGTATTTAACAACAGAACCGATACACAGGGCTATTCCTCTGAACAAAGAAATGTGCCACTTGCCAGAGAGTATGAAAAGCAAATCAAGGAAAATCAATTAGCTTGGCAATTCTTTACTAATTTAGCACCATCCTACAAAAGAGATTCTATCTGGTGGGTAATGAGTGCCAAGAAAGAAGAAACACGATTAAGAAGGCTTAGCATATTGATTGCCTCATCTGAAGCGGGACAAAAAATTCCAACTTTGCGAAAGAAATAGCAATACACAGTGAATAAACACATAACAAATAGCTCCAGCGGACAATTTAAAGCGTCACTTTTTTTGCATTCGCAAAAACGTGCCACTTTAAATTGCCGCTGAGCACGGCGTTAGGGCAAATAAACATGCGATATTTCTACATTATGATACTACTCATTCTAGCGCTGCCTTCTTGTACTACTATGCTATGGGAC
>WGBH01000235.1 GCA_015494435.1 Thiotrichaceae bacterium
ACATGGAACAGCATGATTAGAATAATTATTAAACAATAAAGTAATGATTATTTTAATCATGCTTGTTTTATTTAGTTATCCGTATTTTGCGTTACCTCACTTTCAGAAATATCTCTACCCAATTTATGGAGATAAGCAATTACAGCAATCATTTCTTTATCTGCCGCTAAATCAATACCTGATGCTTTTAACTCAGCAGCAATTTCTTCAGCTTGTTTAATTAAATCATCTTTCGCTTGATTTTCATAACCTTCCGGATAAGGAACTCCAAGCATTCTCATTACTTCAATTTTGCGTTTGAGGTCTGAAATATCTAATGTTTGTTTTGCAAACCATTTATACTTAGGCATAATTGAGCCCGGACTCATCGATTGAGGATTCATAAAGTGATTGTAGTGCCAAGCAGCATTTTTATACATTTTCCCTCCTTTTACACCTGCACGAGCCAAATCGGGACCGGTTCTTTTTGAACCCCATTGAAATGGATGGTCGTAAACAAATTCGCCTTCTTTCGAATATTCACCGTATCGCTCTGTTTCGCTTCTAAACGGACGTACCATTTGCGAATGACATGTGTAACATCCTTCTCTTACATAAATATCTCTTCCTTCCAGTTCAAGAGGAGAGTATGGTTTTACACTTTCAATAGTAGGGATGTTCGATTTTACTGCTATTACCGGAATAATTTCAACGGCTCCACCGATAAATACAGCAATTAATGTCCAGATAGTAAATTGAACAGGCTTTCTTTCTAACCAACGATGTCCTGTTTCTCCTTTCATTTTAGCACTTTGTAGTTTTTCTAGTGCAGGAGCATAAGCCTCTTCGTTTTCAATAATGTGCCCTTTGTTCATCGTCTTTTTCAGGTTAATCGCCATCATAATGGCTCCTGTGAAATATAAAGTTCCTCCTAAAACTCTGGTCATATACATCGGCAGAATTTGGGTAACTGTTTCCAAGAAGTTAGGATATGCTAACATACCGTCTGCTGTAAATTCTTTCCACATCAGTGTTTGGGTAAAGGCAGCCCAATACAATGGTACTGAATAAAGAAGCATTCCAAGTGTAGCTATCCAAAAATGAGCATTTGCTGATTTTTCAGAATGAAGTTTAGTGTTGTATATGCGTGGAATTAACCAGTAAAGCATACCAAAAGTTAAAAAACCGTTCCAGCCCATTCCGCCTATGTGAACGTGCGCAATTGTCCAATCGGTAAAATGGCTTAATGCATTGATGTTTTTTAGAGATAGCATTGGTCCTTCAAATGTTGCCATACCATATGATGTAACAGCTACTACCATGAATTTCAATATTGCACTTTCTCTTACTTTATCCCATGCACCTCTCAGGGTAAGTAATCCGTTAATCATACCACCCCAAGAAGGAGCAATCAGCATAATTGAGAATGTTGTTCCCAGTGCTTGTGCCCACTCCGGCAATGCTTGATATAAAAGATGGTGAGGACCTGCCCACATATAGATAAATATTAGTGCCCAGAAATGTAAAATTGAAAGTCTGTAAGAATAAACCGGACGATTGGCTGCTTTAGGCATAAAATAATACATCAAACCTAAAAATGGAGTGGTTAGGAAGAATGCAACTGCGTTGTGCCCGTACCACCATTGTACTAATGCATCCTGAACTCCTGCATAAACCGGATAACTCTTTATTAAACTGACTGGAATTTCAATGGAGTTTCCAATATGTAAAATGGCAACCGCCAGAAAACTGGCAACATAAAACCAAATAGCTACATATATGTGCTGCTCTCTTCGTTTGATCATAGTACCAATCATATTGATACCGAAAATTACCCAAACTACTGCAATCATTATATCAATAGGCCATTCCAGTTCAGCGTATTCTTTACTTACCGTTACTCCAAAAACAAAAGAAACTGCGGCTAGTACAATAATTAACTGCCACCCCCAAAAATGGATTTTACTAAGTAAATCACTGTACATTCTGGTTTTTAGCAGTCGTTGCATTGAATAATAAACACCGGTAAAAATGGCATTACCAACAAAAGCAAAAATGATGGCATTGGTGTGCAGCGGACGTAAGCGCCCAAAGGTGGTGTATTGCCAGTCGAAATTCATAACAGGCCAAGCTAATTGTGATGCAATTGTTAAGCCTACGAGCATAGCAACAATACCCCATAAAATTGTAGCTAATGCAAACAATTTTACAATTTTGTTGTCATAGTAAAATTTTTCTTGTTCCATACATTAAGATTTACGGGTTTTATAAAGGTTAAAATTTAAATTGTTTCTTCTTTACGGAAAGCTCTAAAAATCAAAATTTCTGCATTCGTTATCTACCGGATGATGAGTAGAAAATTTCCGCCGTAGCATAACAAAGCTTTGAACTCTTAATTTTTTGAACTTACCTTATCTTTTTTATCCTCAGATTGAGTATCTTTTTTTTCCTTTGTGTCGTCAAACAATATTCTCA
>WGBH01000236.1 GCA_015494435.1 Thiotrichaceae bacterium
CCTTCGGTGAGGTGCTTTTTTAATAACATTTGTTTTTTTATTTGGATTTTATCAACATTATAATGAAACTAACTTTTAAACCCTATACTTTAAATCTTAAACATCAATTTACACTTGCAAAAAGCTCGCGAAGCACAACACCTGTTGTGCTTACAAAAATTGAACATGACCAATATACCGGATATGGTGAAGCATCTATGCCACCATATCTTGGTGAATCTCATGAAACAGTAACACATTTTTTACAGAAAGTAAATTTAAAGCAGTTTAAGGATCCCTTTCAACTTGAAAAAATACTGGATTATGTCAATAGTATTGCACCGGGAAATCCCGCAGCAAAAGCTTCGGTAGATATAGCTTTGCACGATTTGATTGGTAAAATAATGAACCGGCCATGGTATCAAATATGGGGGCTTTCAAAAGAAAAAACTCCACCGACGACATATACAATTGGTATTGATAATGAGGAAGTTATTCGTAAAAAAGTAAAAGAAGCCGAACCCTATAAAATTCTTAAAATTAAGCTTGGGCGTGATAATGATCGTGCAATTATTGAAACAATTCGTTCCATAACGGATAAACCTATTGCAGTGGATATTAACCAAGGTTGGAAAAATAGGGATATGGCTTTGGATATGATATATTGGCTTAAAGAGCAAAATACTCTTTTTGTAGAGCAGCCATTGCCCCAAAAAATGACAAATGATTTGACTTGGCTTACATCCAAAAGTCCTTTACCGATAATTGCAGATGAAGGTGTTCAAGGAATTTCCGATGTCGTAAAAGCAAAAGATGTTTATCATGGAATCAACATAAAATTAATGAAATGCGGAGGAATGCGCAATGCTCGTGAAATGATTAGTATTGCAAGAGCACTAAATATGCAAGTAATGCTGGGCTGCATGACCGAAACCTCTTGTGCCGTTTCTGCAGCTGCACATCTTGCTCCTGCCGTGGATTTTGCCGATCTCGACGGAAACCTCCTAATTAGCAACGATCCTTATAAAGGTGTCGAAGTAATCAAAGGTAAAGCATTGCCCACTGAAAAACCGGGTATTGGTATTGAACTGATCGATAAAAGATTTTTCAGTTAATATCTACACCTCTAAACTCATCATTCGGTCTTCCAAATAAAATACCAATTCGGTAAATCGTGAATCGCGTTTAATGGTTTTATCTCTATCAAAAGGTAAGTCAATTTTTACATGTTCAATGATTTTACTGGGTGCTGTTGACATGATATATACATCATCGCCTAAATAAACAGCTTCTGAAATATCATGCGTTACTAATACAATGGTTGGATGCACTTGTTCCCAGACTGAAATCAAAAAATCCTGCATTTTCAATCTTGTTTTGGTATCTAATGCTCCAAAGGGTTCATCCATTAAAATAATGGATTGATTTACTAATAAGCTTCTTGCTATGGCAACGCGCTGTAATTGACCGCCGGACAATGTGGGATATTGCGCATATTTTTTTTCGTGTCCTTCCAAACCGACTATTTGAAGCATTTCCATTGCCTTTTCACGCCTTTCTTTAGAAGGTACTCCTTTATATTTTAAACCCAATTCTACATTTTCCAAAACAGTCATCCAAGGAAATGAGGAATACTGTTGGAAAACCATTCCTATACGATCGTCTTCTGTTCTAAGTTTGCCGTTTATAAACACTTCGCCTTCGGTAGGTTTTTGTAAACCGGCTAAATAACGTAAAACTGTAGATTTTCCACAGCCGGAGGGTCCTAAAAGAATCACAAATTGACCTTGGTCAGGCTTGTCTTCAACCAGTAAATTAAAATCTTTTAAAATCCATGTTTGCCCACCGTCATACGATTGACTGGCATTTCTTACTTCCAGAATATCAGGCAGTTCGGTATTTGTAAATATTTCTCCCATTTAACGACGATTTTTGGTTTGATATTTAAATGCATATAACTTTTTGTCTAGCCATGCAAAAATCAAATCCTGAATAAAACCAATAAGAATAATCAATAAAAGTATAGCGAAAACCTTGTCTAAACGGCTGGAACGTTGAGCTTTAAAAATAAGTGCTCCCAACCCACCCTCTTCAGTATTAACTAACTCTGCCACAATAATATACGTCCAAGATATAGCTGTTAAAACACGAATATCATCTATTATTCGTGAGGTAACACTGGGCCAATATACATTCCTTATGGTCTGCCATGATGTTGCCCCCAGAGTATAAGATGTTTGTAGATAAACTTTATCTACTTCATCAATACGCTGAACAACTACGGGAACTAAAAAAACAAAGATACCAAAAGCCAAAAACTGTACTTTCATTTCCATATAAATACCAAACCATGCAATAAATAATCCGGTAACAGCAGCAAGCGGAACAAAGCGTATCGCATCAATATATCTTCTCCAAAGACTTCTGAAAAAAGGAACTAAGCCTATTATAAAGCCAATAATAAGAGAAAGCACTATTGCTTCAATATAGCCGTAAATATTCAGCTTAATAGATAAAATGGCATTTTTCACCAAATAGTTTTCAAAATGTAATTCTTTAAACGAAGATAAAACAGCCAAGGGTGAAGGCAAAATAGCTTTATCTATTATTGAACTTTTGGTAACAACATCAATACGTATTCCCAGAGGAAAGGTTTTATTTTCATTTTCCGTTGAATAAAGCGTAGCCTTGGGAAATATTACTGTTGTATCTTTACTGATATTGCTAATATCAATTGATGTTTCAACCTTTTCACCACCTTTGTCGGTAAGAGTAACCGTATAGTTACCTTTTGAAATGCCTTTTAATCTTCCTTCAGCTACTTCAATGCTTTTCTCAAAACCGTCCGGTCCTTTCCATTCAAATTTATAGGGGCCGTTTCCGTTTTCTGCATTGAATTCAATAGTAAGGTTGTTAAAAGGATGAGTAAGCAGCCACCATAATAATATAAAAAACACCAAGCCTGAAATTTCAATAATCAAGCTTGTTTTTTTAGAAAGACTGCCACCAATTTTAAAAAGTTTTTTCATAGCTGCGAGCTTAGTTATTGGTAAATTGGTAATTGGAAAATAAATTTATCAAAATTTCCAATTACCAATATAGGTTAGTAGATTATTTTGCAACCAATTCAAAATCAGTTCTTCTGTTTTTTGCTCTTCCTTCGGGTGTTGCATTACTTGCTACCGGTTTATCAGGTCCGTTTCCAATAATAATAAATCGGTTTTTATCAAATCCATGTTCATTAATCAAATAATCAGCAACTGCTTTTGCTCTTTTATATGATAAAGCCCTATTTGCAGCAGCACTTCCTGTATTATCTGTATTTCCTTCTATACGAATACGAGCATTTGCAAATGATTTTGCAATATCTAAAAATTCATTGTCAATAATGTATTTCATGTTATCGTCTAAAGTATAAGAACCTGTTGCAAAGGTAATACTTACTGATTTTGTTGAAATTGCTTCGGCTGTTTTTACATCTTCTGTAATTTCTGAAAATTTAGCTGCACCTTCGGCTTCTTGTCCCTCCATATTTTTTAATTTTTGCTCAAGAGCTAAAATTAAACTTGGATTGGCAACTAAGCGCCAATTAGGTATTTTTTCATTAATGTACCCATATTTACGGTATTTGGTTTCCATTTTATTATAAATATCTTCACCGGTTACACCTGTAAATTTACTATTTAAGCCAAAAAAGTTTAGATTATCACCATAAGTACATAAACGAACATTGTTTATTGCATCGTAGCAAAAATCATAAGGCATTCCCAATCCATTTTCTAATATTTTTGCAGCTTTTTGCTTGGCTTCATCCGAACTGTTAATTTCAGCAGCACCTTTAAACCACCCCTCTAAAAGTTTTTCCAGTTTCTTACGGTTTTTTTCAAGATAATTCTTTTTTACTATAAATATATCTGCAATAATATTGGAGGCTTGTTTGGTGTTTTGTAATATTTTGGAACCTTTTACTTTAGCAATACAATCGGCATCATCAGGGCTCCAAACTACGGCAGCGTCAACTTGTCCTTTTTTAAATAAATCGGCAGCATCTATTGCACTGGCAACTTTTACTGCTTCAATATCGTTTTGGGTCATATTGCCGGCTTCTAATAACCACAAAAGGAATGTATGGCTCGGAGTCATTTCGGCAAAAGCAACTTTTTTACCTTTTAAATCGCTTACTTTATTTATGCCACGGCGCACCACAATTGCATCTCCACCACGCGACCAGTCTGCTTGAAAAATTACTTGGGGCTCAAACTCATCCCAAAGCCCACCAGCTTCGGTAGTAAATGCATCAATTGTAGCCCAAAGTAAATCTACTTCACCGGCTTTCCATGCGCTGCGTGAGGCATTAAAATCGTCCATAACCTTAAATTCTACTTTAAAGCCATAGTCTTTGTAAAAGCGTGATTTTGTATTGGCTTTAAAGCCTTCGTTAAAATATTCACCTCCGGCGTACCCTCCCCAGGTTACTACACCTATTTTAATAACATCACCATTGGATGATGCGTTATAGTCTTCTTCGTCTTCATTAGTTACTCCCTGTTGTTGCGGTTCGGGCATTAATTTTTCTTTTAAGCCCGGAACATAACTTATTACAGCAAAAATTCCGCCTATAACTACGGCAACAATCAATAGTTTTGAAAATGGTGTCAATCG
>WGBH01000237.1 GCA_015494435.1 Thiotrichaceae bacterium
AGCATAGAAAGGAAAAACTCATTAATTCTCGATTAAAAAAAGGAGAGGATGAGGTAACATTCAAATCCATCTATCTCCAAGATGAAATTGATTTAACAGATAATCTACTGTTTACTCTCGGTGCTAGAGTAGATGATCATAGTATTTTTGGTCAAGAAACCAGCCCAAGAGCATCGGTTGTTTGGAATATGAATGACAAACTCGCTTTTAAAGCCAGCTATGGTCATGGCTTTAAAGCACCGAATATAAAACAAGCTTCAGCGGACTATATTTTTAGGCTTGGCACAATAAAAGTCACTGGAAATAGCAATTTAAAACCTGAAACAAATAATGCTTTTGAAGTGGGTGCAAATTACCATACAGATAAATACAGTCTTGATGTAACCCTTTTTGATAATAAAGTAAAAAATCTAATCGAATTAACAGGACCAATTACAAATAGAACCTATAAAAATGAGAATGAGGCACATTTAAAAGGTCTTGAACTTGCCACAGCAATTAATTTAACTCAAAAGCTACAATTAAAAACGAGTTATCAATATCTTAATGCCAAAGACGGTGATGGCAATGCACTAAAACATCGCCCTAAATACACTCTTTCAAGCAATCTTAGCTGGAATATAAAGCAGTGGAAATTCAATCTAGGGGCTGAATATGTCTCTAAACAAGTTATTGAACATAATAGAATATCTACCAATGTCCCGGGATATGCGCTATGGAATGCAAATATGAGTAAAAAGCTTAATAAGCATTTAAAAATCAGTGCAGGGGTAGATAATTTAACCGATGTACGTCTCGAAGATAAATCCCCCGCCTTTTTGCATGAGGAATACCCTCGAACAGTCCGTTTAGAATTACAGGCTAATTTTTGAATTATTTTTTTAGACGGGCTAAACGAATCAAGCCAAGATAAAATATATCTTAAATATAAACTGTCGCTTTGTAGGGTAGATAAGTGTAACGAATTCATCAAAATCAACGTGTTGTGGTGGATGCATTGCACTTATCCACCCTACAGTTTAGATTTGGCGAGGGTATTGAATAAAGTTTTGTGAAATCTGATGATACAGGTCAATGACCATAATATTCACAAGGTTAAATAATAGGATTTAAACATGTTCCTAAATCCTAGCGTAAATTTATCCTCACCTTAATTGGAGAATATTATGAAAAAAGCAAAAAATTCTGTATTTACTAAAGTACCTGTTAGCATGCTAACTCTAGCCGTTACCGCAGTGATATCAACAGGTATTCAGGCAACAGAATATAAAGATATTAAACCAGCCGACAAAGTAAATGGTCGCCCTATTGTAGAATTTATTAGTTCAGAATGTGGGGGTTGCCATAATCCAAAACTAACAGGAGCAACAGGTCCAAATATCACTAAAAAACGTTTACATGATGGCGATAAAAGCAAAAAGGCAGGGCGTTTTACTTATCCCTTAAGCGAAGAAGGTGTTTATGCAACCATTAAAGCGGGTCGCCCTGGTACGTCAATGCCAACATGGAGTTCAGATGCTAATCCTATCGGTAAAGCACTAAGCGAAGCAGAAATGAAGGCAATTGCAAAGCATGTGTATAATGTTGATCCACCTAAGGATTTTCATTGGTCAATGGAGGATATGAAAAAATCCTTGCAAGACATCCCTAAACAAGAAGGCGTGAAAGCCCCTGAGCATCCTGATGATTTACTGCTTGTTACAGAGCGTGAAAACTTTAGTGTCGGCGTTATTGATACCGATAAGCAAGAAGTTATTGCACATTTACCCGCAGGTGCACGCGCTCATGGCTATACCTTTAGTCCTGATGGAAAATATGCTTATAACTTAGGTCGTGATGGCTGGTTATTCCAATATGACTTAAAAACATTGCAAGCGATTAAAAAAATCCGCTTGGGTCTGGATGCCCGTGGTATTGCCATCTCGGATAATAATAAATATTTACTAACTGGCATGTATATTCCAACACAAGCCGTTGTTGTTGACGCGGTCACATTAGAACCATTAAAAATTATTGACACGCATCATGTTAAAGATCCCGATGGTGATATGGTTGATTCACGTATCTGTACGGTAAATGATGTGAATCCAGAAAAAGTAGGACCTTACTTCCTAATGGCATTAAAAGAAGGCGGGCAAGTATGGCGTATTGACTGGAGTAAGCCTGACTTCCCTGTTGATAAATTAGAAAATGTTGGAAAAATTCTACATGATGCCTTCCTAACACCAGACAATAAAACTTTTTATCTTGCCTCTCAAAGCTCTAACTGGATGGCGGCGATTGATGTTAAAAACCTAAAAATTATCAAGCAAATTAAAACAGGTAAGAAACCACATCCAGGTGAAGGTGCGACTTGGACGGTTGATGGCGTAGAATATGCTGCAACCCCTCATATTAGTGATAGCAAAGCAGTAATCTGGCGTACAGATACCAATGAAATCGTCGGTGAAGTAAAAACAGGTGCACCTGGTTTATTTATTAGAACATCCCCTGAAATGAAATACGTTTGGGCAGACTCTGTATTCCCACCCGCTTCAAACGATATGACCGTATTTGAGAAAAAGCCCCCTTTCAAACTGGTTAAACATATCACCGATGGTACGCAAACATTACATGCTGAGCCTGACCCAGAAGGTAAATTTGTCTATGTTTCAGACTGGAAAGAGGACGTCGTTCGTGTTTATGACGATGAAACCCTAAAACTGGTTAAAACCATTAAAGGCTTAAAAACACCAACAGGTATCTTTAGTGTGCATCGTCGTAAAGAGTCTGGAGGACACTAAAGACTTAATTGCTAGCCTAAAGAGGCAGCCAAGAAATACGGGATTCCTTTTTAAAAGCTTTTTTTATTACTCCAAGGCCGAAGTTCCCATTTGGGAACGCACTGCCAGAAATTCCATTTCGACACCACGCATTATGGAAATAGAATTTCCAGACGGCATTCTATTAGCTCGACGGGGTTTGTTACTAGGCTGTCGAAACGCCCCACGAAAAAACAACAATATCATTTAAATTCAATGATATATAAGCATCAAAAAACTAAAATATCTTCAATAACGATACCCTAACAATGCCTTTTATCGTGTAATACAACAAACTATCAATGACTTAAATAAATTGAATTGACCGTTTTTAATTATTTTCTCTTGTTTTTTATCCCTCAATTTTTGGATGAATAAGTAGGCGGATTAAAAACGTTTAATATGGTACACTAAACGGATAATTCTATTCATCTGATATGAA
>WGBH01000238.1 GCA_015494435.1 Thiotrichaceae bacterium
ATACTTCATACTTCAGCCTTCATAACTAAATCATTTAAAAATGTTTTGAGAAAAAAAAAGAAAAAATAATTAACGATTATTAACACCATACAAATCCTTTAATTGCTCCATTAACTTTTCACCAAAAGCATTATTAGGAAGAGTCCAAGCATTTGGTGGCGGTCCACGATGTAACAGAAAAACGAACTGATTTCCATAACCATCATTATAATCAGCTATCAAAACATTACTCATCTCAGCATTATTTTCATCACCATCGATATATTGATATATAATATCTTTTGCTTCTTCTTTTGTTAACTGTCTACCTCCTAAAAACAACACTCCTGGTTGGCTTAAGATAGTAGCCAACTCATCAATCTTATCGGAAGTAATAGCACGAGCAGGATTATCTACTCCCTGATACTCAGGAAAACCACCACCCGCCTCGTATATGCTGTTAACATCGTAATCTTGCTCTGGGCTTATGTGTGGTTTTAGGCGGGTACCTATTATGTAATTCCATTCTGCTCCTTGCTCAACAGTTAATAAATCTAATTTCAGAGTAATAGTTTTATTTGTCAAGCCGTCATTAGGATTAACAACATAATCAGTTATTATAGTAATACTTGGTTTTTCTTTACCAGGATCAAAAGTAACTCCTGCTAAATCTATTAAATAACTTCCATCAGCATCATAAGCAAGCAAACCAGCACTCCTTATTCCTCCGATCCTGTCTTTGACTGTTACAAAGATTTTGTAATCATCATTTACTTCTCCGTCTATGGAATCAACAAATTTTCCGCGAGTAGCATTATATATTTGTACGACTGCTGTTATTGTATCTGTTTCTACAAAGTTTTCACCATAAGCTTTGTTATGGCCTTCGTCATTAATATCGCCTACTACTCCGAAAGCTTTTATCGGCATGTTAGCTTCCTGGCTGAAATTGTCTTTTGGTTGGCTGTAAATCTTTATGTGATCTATTTGTCTGCGATCAATATCAATGTTTCTTTCAGAATCTAATTGTTTTACTAAATCCTCTATGGTGATTACGTACTTGCTCATAGGATTAACAGTAATAGGTACTTCTCCGCCAGCCAATACTTGTCCATACTGACCAACTAATTCTAGAGCGTAAGTTCTTTGTTTATCAGAATCATTTAATATTCCAATACCTGTCCAATCCTTATTATTGGTTTTTGGATTCCAGTCCCTGCTCTCAACAATAGGAAGTACTCCTTGTAAACGCTTATCATAAGTGTTATTATCAACTTTTTCAATAGTAGTAATGTTGTCAATTGGAATAGCGTCAATACCTACCAGGATGTTGCCTAAGTTTTTTCTTCCGCCATACAGGTAAGCAACGCCGACTAATTCATCACTCTCAACTTCAGCAATTTTGGTTTTTTCATTAAAACCAAGATTATTAGCAGTATTAACTAGTTTTGTGTGAGGAGGAATTTTATATTCCAGAACATCTAATAAATTACCAGAGTTATCAAAAGTTTTTATACGAACAGTGGCTTCTTCGTCATTATCATTGTTTACAACAACGCCTGTCCACCAATAAACATTAGTAACTATGTGAGGCAACCACCAATCATAAGCTTTTTTTGAAGCTCCGAAAGCGCCTGCTCTTGGACGATCAAGAGCTTTAAAAACAGTGGCAGTAACAAGGTTTTCAATGTTTTCAACAATAGTGCCAAAAGCTGTTTCGCTGCGATTCTGACTTAACAAAACACCCCAATTATTAGTGTTGTCTAATGAATCTTCACTGGCAAAACCATTATCAACTAAGAACTGGCCGATATTAATATTAACGCCTGAATCACCAGGATTAATATTAAAATAATCAGATAAATTAATCTCTAGACCAGAATTTTGTAATTGTAAATAAACATTAGAATCACGATTATCAGTTTTTGCAATTAATAAATCAGTCCTCCATTGAGGAAGCTGCTCAGCAAAGTGTTGAGCAATAACCCTGCTTTGGCCTTCTTTAACAGCACCGACACTGGCAGCGTTATTCCCGCCGTCATAAATAATGGCTGCTTCTAATTGTGTCTTAGAATAAAGATCAATCTTGCCAATAGTTGACTGATCAATATCAGGGAATAATTCTTTTAAATCAAGAGTTAAACCACCATTTGTCTGAATAGGCATTTGATAAGAACCAATCTTAACCCCATTCTTATCATAAACATCTAAATAAACTCCTCTAAAAGGACTTAAGTTTTGATTATCATCATGAACTACTTTAATAACATTATTAAAACCATTACCATCAGCAACCATATATAAATTAGTAAAATAATTCTCCTTAGGAGAAGCAGAAAAAGCATTTCCAGAATAAGTTAAACCACCGAAAAGTGTTGTTAATGCTAATAAGCCGGTGGCTACGCTTTTTTTTAGTTGATTATTGATTTTTGAGAATATTCCTTTTGTTCTTGTTTTTAGATTGAGGTTAAGAGGGGGTTTGTTGTGTTTGTTAGTGTTAGGTTGCGGTTTTTTGACAGATTGATTGGGAGAGAGTGTTGTTAGCGGTGTTTTTATTGAGGGGATTGTTTTTAGCGGGTTGTTGTTGTTTTGCGGGTTTGTTTGTTTATGCGTGTTTGTTGTGTCTCCCGAATTTGTGTTAGAGGGGGGCCCTCTTTCTATGTTTTCTTTCGACAGGTTGTTTATTGCACTTATAGTGTGCTTTATGTTTTTGCCTTTTGCTATTCTTTTTAGCGCAATTATGCTGTTTTTTATAGAGCCTATCAGCCTGCTTAATAGAAACGGAGGGATTGAGGAGTTTATGAGTTTAACAGGTATGCCGTATGCTCCCACTTCCCGCCTCAATGCGCCTGCCTTTTTCTCCATCTGACCCATTGCCTTATCCCCTGTGCTT